>CAZKCR010000009.1:21792-27448 GCA_964551055.1 uncultured Anaeromusa sp.
TTACTTCAGCGCATAACCTGCTGGCAGCTGTCCTTGACAATCATATTCATCAAGGTAATGAGCTGAATATTGACCCGCGTCGCATTACTTGGCGACGAGTGCTAGACCTGAATGACCGGGCGCTGCGCAGTGTGATTTGCGGTCTTGGTGGCAAGATTCATGGTGTGCCTCGTGAAAGCGGCTTTGATATTACGGTGGCTTCGGAGATGATGGCTATTTTGTGTTTAGCCAGCGATCTGGAGGACATGAAGGCGCGCATTGGGCGGATTATTGTGGGCTATACGTACGACAATAAGCCCGTAACGGCGGCGCAGCTCAATGTGACAGGCGCATTGACTTTGTTGTTTAAGGACGCTATTAAACCTAATATGGTGCAGACACTGGAACATACGCCGGCGTTTGTGCATGGCGGTCCCTTTGCCAATATTGCTCATGGCTGTAATAGCGTGATGGCGACGAAATACGCTTTGAAACTGGCGGACGTAGTAGTAACAGAAGCCGGTTTTGGTGCGGATTTGGGTGCTGAAAAGTTTTTGGACATCAAATGTCGTTTTGCCGGCCTGCGTCCAAGCGCCACAGTTATTGTCGCAACCGTGCGGGCGCTTAAAATGCACGGCGGCGTGGCCAAAGACGATTTGGGACAAGAAAATCTGGCGGCGCTGGAAGCTGGTATGACCAACTTGACCAAGCATATTGAAAACATGAAGAAATACGGTCTGCCGACGGTGGTAGCCATTAACGCCTTCCCGACAGATACCGCGGCGGAATTGGCCAAGGTGGAAGAATGCTGTAAAAAATTGGGCGCTCAAGTGGCCTTGTCTGAGGTTTGGGCCAAAGGCGGCGCTGGCGGCGAGGAACTGGCTAAGAAAGTATTGGCGGCTTGCGAAGAGCCTAGTGACTTCCAACTGCTTTATGATGCAAAGCAGCCGATTAAAGAAAAAATCGCGGCCATTGCTAAAGAAATCTATGGTGCAGCAGATGTGAATTATACAGCAGCTGCCGATAAGGCTGTTGCCGAACTGACGGCTTTAGGTTATGACAAGACTCCGATTTGCATGGCGAAAACGCAGTACTCGCTTTCGGATGATATGCGCAAGCTGGGCCGCCCGGAAGGCTTTACTATCACGGTGCGTGAAGTGCGTGTGGCGGCAGGGGCCGGCTTCTTGGTGGCGCTCACCGGTGACATCATGACTATGCCGGGACTTCCTAAACGTCCGGCAGCGGAACGCATGGATATTGATGTGCAAGGCCGCATCAGCGGATTGTTCTAAACACTGAAGGAGGAAAAGCATGTACCAGATTGTACGTAAAGAAAGCTTGTCAGCAGATGTCAAGCTCTTTGAAGTCGCGGCGCCGCGCATTGCCAAGAAAGCGCAGCCGGGCCAATTTGTGATTGTCCGCGTGGACGAAGAAGGGGAACGCATTCCTCTGACGATTGCCGATTTTAACCGCGAGGCAGGCACCATTGTGCTGATTTTTCAAGAAGTGGGCGCCAGCACCCGGCTGATGGGACAACTGGAGCAGGGCCAAAGCTTGCATGATTTAGTGGGTCCCTTGGGACAAAAAACACATATCGAAAAGCTGGGCACGGTTATCTGTGTAGGCGGCGGCATTGGCGTAGCGCCTGTCTATCCGATTGCCAGAGGCATGAAGGAAGCCGGCAACGAAGTGATTTCCATCATCGGCGCCCGCAATAAAGACCTCTTGATTTATGAAAAGGAAATGGCTGCTGTCAGCGATGAATTGGTGGTTACTACTGACGATGGCTCCTATGGCGAGGCTGGTCGTGTAACCGGACCGCTGCAAAGACTGTTGGAATCCGATAAGAAAATTGATTTGGTCATGGCCATTGGACCGGTCATTATGATGAAAAGTGTAGCCGAAACAACGCGGGCTTTTGGCGTACCCACTGTTGTCAGCCTGAACCCGGTTATGGTTGACGGCACCGGCATGTGCGGTGGTTGCAGGGTTTCTCTAGGTGAAGAAGTCAAATTTGCCTGTGTGGACGGACCGGAATTTGACGCGCATAAGGTTGATTTCGACGCGCTGATGTCTAGACAGCGCATGTATAAAAGCCAGGAAGCCCGCCATACAGAGCATAGCTGCGGCGGCCACGGCCATCATGAAGGAGGGCAATGCCAATGTCACTCTCACTGAAAAAAACGCCTATGCCGGAACAAGACGCCATAGAGCGTGGCCGCAACTTCAAAGAAGTGACTTTAGGATATTCCGAAGAACAGGCCTTGATCGAAGCGGCGCGCTGTTTGCAGTGCAAAACGGCTCCGTGTCGCCAGGGATGTCCTGTAGGTGTTGATATTCCCGGTTTTATCGGCAAGTTGAAAACCGGCGATGTTGCAGGAGCTAGTGAAGTCCTGAAGGGCTATAACGGTTTGCCTGCTGTTTGCGGCCGCGTTTGTCCCCAGGAAGAACAGTGCGAAAAATACTGCGTCTTGGCGAAAAAAGGCGAGGCGGTCGGTATTGGTCGTTTGGAACGTTATACGGCTGATACGGCTCGGCACCAGGCTGTACCGCAAGAAGAGGCGGCTCCGGCTGCGGCTGACGCGCAGAAGGTGGCTGTTATTGGTTCTGGTCCGGCGGGCTTGACCGCTGCCGGTGAAATGGCCAAACGCGGTTACAAGGTGACGGTATTTGAAGCTTTGCACCGCCCCGGGGGGGTGCTGGTATATGGCATTCCTGAGTTTCGTCTGCCTAAAGATGAAGTTGTTCAGGTGGAAATTGACGCCCTGCGAAAACTGGGCGTGGATATTGAAGTTAATGTCGTCATTGGCCAGACCTATACTATCGATGAGCTGATGGAAGAAGAGGGATTTGAGGCCGTATTTATCGCTACTGGTGCAGGTTTGCCCCATTTTATGGGTATTCCCGGCGAACAGTACAATGGCGTCTATTCAGCTAATGAATTTCTGACTCGCTGCAATTTGATGAAAGCTTATCGTTTTCCCGAATGCGCTACACCCATTCATGTGGGACGTCGCGTCGCTGTTGTCGGCGGCGGCAATGTAGCTATGGATGCCGCCCGTACGGCGTTGCGTTTGGGAGCGGAGAAGGTCTATATCGTATACCGCCGTTCTGAAGCCGAACTGCCGGCGCGTTTGGAGGAAGTGCATCATGCCAAAGAAGAAGGCATTGATTTTCAGCTTCTCAACAATCCGGTGGAGATTTTGGGAGATGACGAAGGCTGGGTACGCCAACTGCGCTGTATCCGCATGACTTTGGGCGAGCCTGATGCTTCTGGTCGCAGACGGCCTGAAGCGGTACCAGGTTCGGAATTTGAATTGGATGTGGATACGGTGATTATGGCCATCGGTCAGGGACCGAACCCGCTGGTGCAGCAGACAACCAAAGGCCTCGACGTCAATCGTCGCGGCAACATTGTAGCTGACGCGGAAACCGGCGCTACCAGCCGCGAAGGCGTTTTCGCCGGCGGCGACGTCGTGACTGGCGCTGCTACAGTCATTCTGGCGATGGGAGCTGGTAAAAAAGCCGCCGCCGCTATGGATGAGTATTTGCAAAACAAGCGGAAGTAATATAAACAAACAGAAACACCATTGGACGACCTTTTTCGGTCTGCCAATGGTGTTTTATGTTACTATACCCAAATTTATAAGTTTTTACGGATGAAAACCCTAGGTTTTCCAAGGGATAGGAGCTTCTGTATAAACGGCGGCATAACTGTATTTGAGACAAGATTTTCGCGCGACTCTAAAAAGCTGTCTAAGTCGGCAGTTTCTTAACTCGCTGTGCTCAAACAGGCGAAACTGTGATCCGCCTTAGCCCGCTTTTTCGTCCTGCGGACCGTCTTGCTCCAATAAAAGTCTCGAATACAATCAGTGCCGCCGCAGCCTCAGTCGTTCCCTCACGTTACTCCATCTACTCTCGTTTAAATCATCGTGTTTCGTTCCTATTATTTCAGCACAGCGCCGCTGTTGGCCGAGGTGACCATGCGCGCGTAACGGACCAGGTAGCCTTTGTCTACTTTAGGAGCTGGAGGCTGCCAGGCGGCCTTGCGTTTGGTCATTTCTTCATCGCTAATTGCTACATTGAGTTTGCGGCCGGGGATGTCAATCTCAATCGTGTCGCCGTCTTGGACGAAGGCTAAAGGGCCGCCGTCGCGGGCTTCCGGAGAAATGTGACCGATACAAGCGCCACGGGTAGCACCACTGAAACGGCCGTCCGTCAAGAGAGCCACCTTGAGTCCCATACCAGCGATAACTGCGGTAGGATTGAGCATTTCCCGCATGCCGGGACCTCCTTTGGGACCTTCGTAACGGATGATGACAACATCGCCGTTTTGCACTTTTTTAGCAATGATGGCGTCAATGGCGTCCTCTTCAGAGTCGAAGCATTTGGCGGGGCCGGTGAAGTTCAGCATATCCGGCGCCACGGCGCTTTCTTTGACTACCGCAGTGTCGGGCGCTAAGTTGCCTTTGAGAATGGCGATACCGCCTTTATTCATATAAGGATCTTCGACGGTGCGAATAACATCAGACCGTAAAATAGAAGCCTGAGCTACACGTTCTCCCATGGTGCCGTCGACGGTGCGGGCTGTCAAATCGATGACATTCTTTTTCGCCAGCTCTTTGATGACGGCGTTAATGCCGCCGGCTTCGTTCAGATCCTGCAGATGATGGCTGCCGGCAGGGCTGAGTTTAGCGATGTACGGTGTTTTGGCGCTGATTTGGTCGAATGTTTCCGGCGCCAAGGGAACACCGGCTTCGTGGGCGATAGCCAGCAGATGAAGTACAGTATTGGAGGAACCGCCGATGCCCATATCAACAGCGATAGCGTTATGGAAGGCGGCAGGCGTTAAAATATCGCGCGGCTTGATGTCGTTAGCTACCAAGTCCAAGATGATTTTGCCGGCTCTTTTGGCCAGAAGACGTCTTTGACCGTTATAGACGGCTGGGATGGTGCCATTGCCAGGCAGGCCCATACCGAGAACCTCGGTCAGGCAGTTCATGCTGTTGGCTGTAAACAGGCCTGCACAGGAACCGCAGCCGGGACAGCCGGAGGCTTCGAGATCCTCTAACTCTTCGGCGGAAATTTTGCCAGCTTCAAAACGGCCGGCGGCCTCAAAGAGATTGCTGACGCTGATATCTTTGCCTTGATGGCGGCCAGCCAGCATAGGACCGCCGCTGACGACGACCGAAGGAATGTTCAAGCGGGCAGCAGCCATCAGCATGCCCGGAACAATTTTATCACAGTTGGGAATAAGTACCAGGCCGTCAAAACCATGGGCTGTTGCTACCGACTCAATGGAATCGGCAATGAGCTCGCGGCTGGCCAAGGGGAACTTCATGCCGTCATGGCCCATAGCGATGCCGTCGCAGATGCCTATAGCGGGAAATTCCATGGGAGTGCCGCCGGCGGCCAAAACGCCCTGTTTAGCTGCTTCGGCAATTTCACGTAAATGCATGTGACCGGGAATGATTTCGTTAAAAGAGTTGACGATACCAATCAGGGGCTTATTCAGCTCCTCTGGACCAAAGCCCATAGCATAGAAAAGGGTCCGATGGGCGGCGCGGGTAGAACCTTTTTTTACAATATCACTGCGCAAGAAAAGCTCACTCCTTTTCCTCTTGTGAGGTGTATTTGTTAAGATCATACACTGGAAAAATACATAATGCAAGATTGA
>CAZKCR010000010.1:0-27336 GCA_964551055.1 uncultured Anaeromusa sp.
CTCTCCTTTAGGCGGCTCAGGTATGATACTCGCCGTTGATCTTAACATATTCATAGGAAAAATCGCAGGTCCAAACCGTAGCCTCGGCTGAGCCTACGCCCAAATCTACCGTCACGACAATATCGTGCTGCTGCATCACTTTCTGCAACGCTTCTTCATCGGCATTGGCTTGCATGCCGCCTTTTACTACTTGCTCAGCGCCCAGCCAAACCGCCAGTTTTTCTGGAACAATATTGGTTTCGGAGTAGCCTACCGCCGAAACAATACGTCCCCAGTTGGGGTCTTGACCAAAGAAAGCGGTTTTCACCAAGGGAGATTTGGCAATGGTCATAGCCGCCTTTTTGGCTTCGTAGAAGCTGATAGCGCCTTTCACCTGCACTTCCAGGAACTTCGTCGCTCCTTCGCCGTCTCTGGCGATGGCTTTGGCCAGGAAGACGCAGACCGCATGCAAAGCGGTCAAGAAGGTCATGTAGTCTTCCGTATCCACTCGGTCAACTACCGCATTGCCCGCTAGGCCGTTGGCCAATACCGTTACCATGTCGTTGGTGCTGGTGTCGCCGTCAACGCTGATCATGTTAAAGGAAACCTGGATGCAGTATGCAAGCGCCTGCTGCAAAACAGGCTGCGAAATAGCTGCGTCGGTTGTAATAAAAGCCAGCATCGTAGCCATGTTCGGATGAATCATGCCCGATCCCTTGGCGATGCCGCCAATGCGCACTGTTTTACCGCCTAATTCCAGTTCCACCGCAATGGCTTTAGAAAAAGTATCGGTAGTCATAATGGCTTTGCCGGCGTTCTTCTCGCCAGCCACGGAAAGCTCAGCCGCCGCTTTGGCAATGCCTTGCTTCACTTTGTCCATCGGCAGCTCTACGCCGATTACGCCGGTAGAAGCCACAAAGACTTCGCTGGCATCCACCTTCAGCGCTTTAGCCGCTTCCGCCGCCATTTCTCTAGCGTCAGCCATGCCTTGTTCTCCGGTGCAGGCATTGGCGCAGCCAGCGTTGACTACAATAGCTTTCGCCTGTCCTTTGGCCGCCACTTCTTTTGATACAGCTACAGGCGCAGCCGCCATGGTATTCAGAGTGAACGTCGCCGCTGCCGTTGCCGGCACTTCGCTGACAATCAGTGCTACATCCTCTTTACCGCTTTTCTTAATGCCGGCTTTTACGCCAGCAGCCTTAAACCCTTTGGGAGCCGTAATGCTGCCCGGTATTTCTTTCAACATCCTATAGTTCCTCCTCTAATTTGCTTATGGATACATAGGGGATAATTCCAAGCCGGTTTTTTCCGGCAGATTGAACAGAACGTTCATGTTTTGCACCGCTTGGCCTGCAGCGCCCTTCACCAAGTTGTCGATGGCCGAAAGAGCCACAACCCGACGGGTCCGCAGATCCACATGCCACCCTAAATCGCAGAAATTGCTGCCCCGCACGGCTTTGGTGGCCGGATAACCGCCTCGACCCAACAGGCGCACAAAATATTCTTGGCCATAAGCTTCTTCATAGGCCGCATCCACAGCCGCCGCATCTACGCCAGCCTTCAATCGCCCATAGCAGGTGCTGAGAATGCCCCGCGACATGGGAATCAAATGCGGTGTAAAGCTCAATACGACCGGTGCCTTAGCTAAACCGCCCAAAGCTTGCTCAATTTCCGGCGTATGCCGATGGCCGCCTACATTGTAGGCTTTGAGATTTTCATACATTTCGCCAAAATGGCTGTTCAGACTCAACGAGCGTCCCGCGCCGGACACGCCGGATTTAGCGTCTATAACAAGAGAGTCCAACTCTACCAGGCCTTTTTTCACCAGCGGTGCCAAAGCCATAATGCTGGCTGTTGTATAGCATCCGGCATTGCCGACAATTTTCGCGCCGCGAATGTCTTCCCGGAACCACTCGGTCAAGCCGTATACGGCTTTAGCGTCTTTATGCGTATGAGGCACTTTATACCAAGCTTCATAAATCGCCGTATCTTTAAAACGATAATCGGCGCCCAAATCGATAATCTTTACGTTTGTCGCTTCCAAGCGCTTACCTACTGCCATGGCATGACCGTGAGGCAGTGCGATGAAAAGCACATCGCTGTCAGCCGCCACCTCATCCAAGGCGTCCATGCTGACCAGTTTAGCCTCCTGCACCGCCTGCAAATGCGGATATACTTCCGCAATGGACTTGCCTGCGCTGCTCTCCGAAGTAATATAACGAATGTCCGCTTCCGGGTGTCCGCCCAAAAGGCGTAACAATTCCGCTCCTGTATACCCGGTAGCGCCAATAATGCTTACTTTCATCTTTCCCATACCTCCTCACGTCTATATTAAATAATTATACATGTATATGAATATTAATTCAAGTGCTTTCTGCCGATGCAAAATGAATTTCGCCAAAAATATCGCTGGGTTTGCCACAGTTTCTGCAGCTTTTTTCCGGCGTCAACCAATGCAACCGGAGGAGGCGATCCAAGAGCGGCGAGCCACAGCCGCGGCAGCAGGTGCGCTCGCTAGGAACATGCGACATGTTTCCAATATACACGTACGGATGCAATGCCGCTGCGGCTGCCCAAATTTCTTCAATTTCTGCAACGGACGGACCTTCCTCCCGGCAACGCCAAGCCGGATGATAACGAGTCAAGTGCCAGGGAACCGGACGTTTTAGACTCTGCAGCCAAGAAACGACTTCCGGCACCTGAGCCAGTGACACGCCGGCCCTCGGAGCTAAAAGCGTTGTCACTTCTACATGAGCACAAGCGGAAGTTATTTCAATCGTCCGCCTCACTGCCGCCAAGTTCCCGCCCAACTCCTGATAGGCGGCTGCATCCCATGCCTTCAGATCAATATTCCAGGCGTCAACCAAAGGCAGCAATTGCTGCAACGGCGCTTCTTCAATCATGCCGTTGCTTACCATGGCCACGACCATACCGCGCTTTTTAGCCAGCGTCGCCGTTTCCAACACATATTCAAACCAGACCAATGGCTCCATGTAGGTAAACGCCAAGCCGCAATTTTCTCCGCCAAAGCCCGCAGCCGCCTGCAGCAATTCTTCCGGCGCCAATTGCCGAGCGCGGCTGCCCGGTGCCAACTGGGAAATCTCCCAGTTTTGACAAAATGGACAGGCCATATTGCAACCCCAGGAGCCTACAGAAAAAATAGCCCCCCCTGGATAAAAATGATAAAAAGGCTTCTTCTCCATCGGATCCAATGCCGCGGCGCTAACAAGTCCGTAAATCAGACTGCGTAAACGCCCATTCCGTACGCCTCTGGCTCGGCAGCGTCCATTCGCTCCTTCCGCCAACAAGCAATGGTGCGGACACAGCAGGCAGCGTATGCGTCCGTCTTCTGCCGCTTCCTGCCATAAAGCCTCTTTTTGCACCGCCGCACTCATAAACCGTACCTGCGTACGCGAAAACGAAAGAGTTCTACGGCTGCCGTCTCAGAAATACCTGCCTTGCGTTTGGCTATACTTAGCTGCTCTTCCACGGTATCCACTCCTTCCAAATCCGGCAACAAAAGTCCTCTACGATGTCCTTGTTGTACAATCACGCCATATTCTTTCGGATCAAGCTGCGCCTCGCTCTCTACCTTTTCCGGTTCCGAAAGAACATCTACCGATATTTGCAGTGTTTTCAGCTCCTCTTCCCGCACGGGTTCAAAACGCGGATCTTCCGTAGCTGCCAACACGGCATTGCGGATAATTTCCGCCGTTAAGGTCGCTTGCGTCGGCGCAAAGGTACCGATGCAGCCGCGCAGCGCGCCTTCCTTCTTCAGAGAAACAAAAGCAGCTCCCGGACGTTTCCATTCTTCGGGCAGCTCGACTGGCCCCAGCCACAGCGTGCGCTGCTGCAGATAGTGGCGAATGCTGCTCCACGCCAACTCTACCGGGAAAGCCATCTGCTGATTTTCCCGCAGCAGCGTCACTGCATAACCGACGCCAAAAGGAGCTTCATAGGATAAATGGCGCACCAACGGCTCCGAACCGCAAGCCCCTAACATAAAAAGAATGGAACGCAAGCCGCACTCACCCGCCTCTTCCAGCATACTCCAAGGCAAGCTCAGCAGCGTTTCCGCATCGCCCGCGCAAAGTGCAGCCACTACCTGCTTGTCAAACTGAGCGCCCATGGGATGATAGCCTGCCGGCGCATTCCGGGTCACGCGATGAGAAAGATCTCCGGAAGCAATCACTGCCACCCGCTGCGTTCCAGCCAGAACCACGCGACGCAAAATCCGCCCCATATCGTAGTACTGACGTTGCGCCAAGGCGCCGAAGCTTACGGTTACAACCTTTGCTTTGCAGCCTGCTTGCGCCAAAAAATAGAGCGGTACCAAGGCGCCATGATCTAATTCCTGCTCTTGCGCCTGACAAGAAATTCCCCCTCGAACCCATGCATCCATTAAACGCGTTGCCATCTCAGGAGCGCCGTTCCAATACTGTGCTTCCTGTGGAAACCCGAATGCCCCCAGAGTCCCTTGTAATCGCTCGCTGTTATTCACAGTGACCGCCCTAGCCTTGCTTGGCGCATGCGGCGACATGAGAACAAGCACCTCCGGTTCCCAAGAAGCAATCTCCTCAGCAGCCACTTTACACGCCTGCAAAGTGGCTGCGGCTTCCTTCTCCCTCCCCTGTCCAATTGCAGGAAGAAGAATAGGCGGGTGCGGCAATAAAGCGCCGCCAAGGAACATGGTCATAGTTGTCACGTCCTTTCAACTCTTACAGTTTAGGGCCCTCTATGCATTTCGTGCTTTCTACCGTCTCCGTTCCTTACTCTAATTCTCCGCTTTGCACTACTCAGACATTTTCGCAGCACCCTTGGCAGCAGGGCTTCTGGAGTATAGAATGGAAGTAAGAAACAAAGGAGGGATATGTTTGCGCCGCTTACGTTGGGGTCGTGTTTTATTTATATTTTTTTGTCTTGCTTTTCTGGGCGCGTTTCTTTCCTTTGACGGCTTGTCTCCTTTGAAACAGCAGGGACAATCCATACTCCAAGAAGGAACCAGGCAATTGCCCAGCCTTGAAACCACCTCTGTGCCTCAAGGAACTTGGAAACGTCTGCATCGGCTTATCTTTCTGCGCGACGCCGTAGCCGAACAGTTAAATGGACGGCCCCTTACGCCGTTGCGAGATATTGCTTTGCCCATGCAGCAAGCCTTAATCGCCGTAGAAGATCATCGTTTTTACCAGCACGCCGGCGTAGATATAGAAAGCATCCTACGCGCTTCTTTGGTCAATTTGCAATTTGGCGCGATTACCGAAGGAGGCAGCACCATCACGCAGCAGCTGGCAAAGAATCTTTTTTTAAGCCATGAACAAACCATGGGGCGTAAGGCGGAGGAGTTTGCCTTAGCTTTGCTTTTAGAAGCCCGCTTCAGTAAAGATGAAATTCTCGAGCTATATCTAAATACTATTTATTTCGGTTCTGGAGCCTATGGCATTCAAGAAGCTTCCTCAGTTTATTTCGGTAAGTCTCCTGCCTCTTTAAGCCTGGCGGAAGCCTCTCTTCTAGCCGGTCTGCCACAAGCGCCGTCACGCCTCTCTCCTTACAATGATTTTGACGCCGCTAAAAAACGTCAATCGATCGTCTTAGCCGCCATGAGCCGTTATGGCTATATTACGCCGGGAACCGCTACAGAAACCCAAAACGCTGCGCTGCGGCTGCGGCAGTAAGAACCAAAAAGAAAGCCTCGCTTCCAAGAAGCGAGGCCTTTTTTATACCCGTTTCACCAAAAGAGCCTTACGCGTCTTGTCCAGAGTTTTTAAGAACTCATCCTGCCTGCGCATGGCTAAAGATACGTACAGCACATCTACAATGTAAATTTGCGCCAGCAGATTCTCGATCGATTCACTGCGATAGAAGCTTTCCGGCGTAGAAGTAATAATCTTAATATCCGCCACCTTGGTAAGCGGCGTATTGTGCTTTCCAGTAATGCAAATAGTGGTAGCCCCTGCTTCTTTGGCTTCTTTCAGCGCATCCAAGATCACTTTACTGCTGCCGGAGCTGCTGATTCCCACCGCCACATCCCCTGGCGCCATAAGAGACGCCGACATAACCTGGGCATGAGCGTCTTCAATACATTGAGTGTAAAAACCTAAGCGAAAAAACTTGTGATAGGCATTTAAGGCCACACAACTCGTATTGCCCACACCGTAAAAATCCACGCGTTTGGCCTTTTCCAAAGCATCAATCGCCATATTCAGCTGGTACATATCCAGCACTTCACGAGTCGCGTTGATGGACAGCACATGAGATTCCGCCAGTTTTGCGGCTACATCCGAAATATCGTCCTGCTCGCTGATGCCTTCATGAATATGTTCCAAGGGACGTATAAAATCCTTGGCAATAATCAACTTCATTTCCTGATAACCGCTAAGGCTAATCTGCTTACACAGATTAGTTACCGTAAACTGGCTGACTTTGCAACAATCCGCCAATTCCGTAATGCTCAATGAGACAATGCTGCGCGGATTTTTCAGGACGTAATCAGCTACCAGCTTGGTCCGTTTACCTAAGTGATGATATTTCTCTGCAATGCGGCGCAACACCTCATTTTCAGGCTTGTCGCTCTGGGATTGCAGCTCATCTCCATTTCGTTCCTCAGTCATACCAGTTCACTACCTTTCTACCCCGTTGTTCCTTCAAAAGAAGTTTTTAATATCTTTCCAGTTGCCGCTGCGCATGCCGTCCCCTTCACGAGTCTTGCTAAGACGCTCAATGGTAAATTCCCGAATATACGTATCACCGCTAATGTTGGCAATGTCTTTTACCAGACGGCCTTCATCTTGAATGTTGAAAACCAACAGCGTAAACCACTGCGGCTGTTTGACAGGCTCGGTCTTAACGGCAACTCCCATCGTAACCGGGGACTCCCGTTCTTGGAACTGGCGGGTAAGGCGGCGCTCATAGGTAGCAAAAGGCATAGCCTTGGGATGCTGAATCAAGGCATATACTTCAGGAAAGTATTCTTTAAACTCTTTAATTTTTATCGCCATATTAGGTGTAAACCGCTGAATCTGCACCGGGGAACCTGGTTTTTCATTAACGTATGTAACTTCCATTTGAATCCCCAGCCCGTTGCGACTGAAATTATGGGTATACGAAGCGATTTTCGCTTTACGCTTGCCTTGAGAATCCCAATCCAGACGGCTCCAAGTCTGATTGTCCTCATCAATAATCATGCGGAACTCACCGTATTGTTTGGCAATGGTTTCCTTCGTATCGTCAAGGCTGGCAAAAGCTACTTGCGCCGTGCCTAAAACAGCTACTGCCACCAACGCAGATAAATATCGTTTCATTTCTATATCCTCCTCTTTGTTTTTAGTCTTCTCCAAAATTGTTCTATTTGTAACATATTAGACTTTTTTCGCATAAATCCTGCTGCCGCGAAAAACAATGTCGGAAAAATTGCACAATCCTGCGACAAAAAAAAGTCCAGGAAAAGAATGCTCTTCCTGGACTTTCTTGTTGCAAACTAACGTTTCGAAAACTGTGAAGCTTTGCGGGCTTTTTTGAGGCCGTACTTGCGGCGCTCTTTTTCGCGAGGATCGCGAGTCAACAGACCGGCTTTTTTCAAGGACAAGCGAAGTTCGCCGTCAACCTTGAGCAAAGCGCGTGCAATGCCATGCCGGATAGCGCCGGCTTGGCCTGTGGTGCCGCCGCCTTTTACGCTGGCGACAACATCATACTTACCAATGTTTTCGGTAACTTCCAAAGGCTGCTTCACGATGATTTCCATCGTTTTGCGGCCAAAGTATTCGTCAAGCTTACGCTCATTTACTACGATATTACCTTCACCGGGGATGAGACGCACCCGCGCGACGGAGGTTTTTCTACGGCCAGTGCCGTAATAACTAACTGCTGCCATGGTATGGTCCTCCTTTCCGTATTACCGTACGTTGATTTCAAGTACTTCAGGCTGCTGTGCTGCATGCGGATGCTCCGCACCGCGATAAACCTTCAGCTTGCGGAACATTTGCCGACCCAAGGTGTTCTTGGGCAGCATGCCTTTAACTGCCAGTTCCAGCATGCGCTCGGGCTTGTCAGCCAACATTTTGCCGGCCGTCGTAAACGTCGTGCCGCCAACGTAACCGGAATGACGGAAATAAGTTTTCTGTACCAGTTTTTTACCGGTAAGAACTACTTTTTCTGCATTGATAATAACGACAAAATCGCCGGTATCTACATGCGGAGTAAAAATGGGTTTATTTTTGCCGCGCAGCACTTTCGCTACCTCGGCTGCCAAACGGCCTAACGTCTTGCCTTCAGCGTCTACGATGAACCATTTACGATCCACTTCGGCCGCTTTAGCCATAAACGTGGTTTTCATGTGCGATTCCCTCCCTGTTGCTCATGGCTTCATTATGATTTCCTACCTGATGAGTTCCGGGGCTAATGGAATTCATGGCAAAATCTCATAAAGTAATTTTATTAAAAGACATCCCTGCTGTCAATACCCTGGAAAAAGTAAATTTCATTTTTAGCCCATTCATAAAAGATCTTTTGCAAAAACAATCCTTGCGGCGGTGCTGTCGGCGGTGCTAAGGAACGATCTTTAGCCTCGACCAGCGCAGCAAATTCATCAACACACAGCTCTCCTTTGCCAACGGCTGCAAAGGCGCCGACCAAATTCCGCACCATATGATATAAAAAGCCATCACCGCAAACATGAAACGTCAACAGATTTCCTTGCTCCTGCCATCCGGCGCTGAAAATGGTCCGTACCGGCTGCACTGGCGTACTGCCTACAGCACGAAAGCTGGAAAAATCATGCTTTCCCAAAATAGATTCCGTGGCTTTCTCCATGGCGGCCACGTCAAGTTTTTTTGTTAGCATCCACGTATACTGGCGACCAAAAGGGCTTTTCGGTGCATCATGGCGTAAACGATACAGATAGCGTTTGGCCACAGCCGATCTGCGCGCATGAAAAGACAGGTCTGTTTCTTCCGCCGCCACCACGGCGATGTCCGGCGGCAGCAGCCCCCGAGTCGCCCTGGGAATACGTTCTGTTGGAATGCGCCCTTCCGTATCAAAATGGACAGTTTGCCCCCAAGCATGTACACCAGTATCCGTACGTCCAGCGCCAGTCATACGCAGCTCATGCCCAAAAAGCGGCGCCAAACGCTCTTCTAACACTTGCTGCACTGCAAGCGCGTTCTGCTGACGTTGAAAGCCGTGATACGCCGTGCCATCATAGGCAATTGTTAGCTTTAAACGACGCATCACCACCATCCGCCTTCCCAGCGCAGCCACGCTAGAAGCAGTGCAAACGCTACTAAAAGCATCACTGCCAAGGCATCTCGTCTGTGATACTGCAGCGGATGCATGCGAGTCCGACCTTCGCCGCCCCGATAGCAGCGAGCTTCCATAGCTGTAGCCAACTCGTCAGCTCGCCGAAAAGCACTAATGAAGAGTGGCACCAGCACCGGCACCAAATTCTTGCCTCGCCGCAGCAAAGAACCGCTGGAAAAGTCAACGCCTCGCGCCTCCTGGGCTTTGATAATGCGTTGCGTCTCTTCCAACAGGGTTGGAATAAAACGCAGAGCAATAGTCATCATCATAGCTAGCTCATGCGCTGGTAGTCCCCAACGCTTACCAGGACGCAGCAACGCCTCTAGACCATCTGTCAGAGCAATAGGCGAAGTAGTAAACGTTAAAAGAGAAGAAGAAACAATCAAAAGAGCCAAACGCCCAGCCATACGACCGCCTTGTGCCAACCCTCCGTCAGTTACCGTAAACGGTCCCCAGGCGACCAGCGTTTCTCCTTGGCCGCTAAAAGCATGAATCAGCATGGTAAGCAGCAGAATCGGCCAGAGTGGTTTTAAAGAGCGAAGTACAAGACCAAACGGCAACTGAGCGCTCAGTATCAACATAGCCAAAAAAGCTAAAAAAGCGGCATAAGAAGCAGCGCTTTCCAACAAGAAAATAATCAAGATACACCCTAAAGCCCCTACTATTTTAGTGCGCGGGTCCAAGGCGTGTACTGCTGAATTACCCGGGAAATACTGCCCTACAAGAAGGTTATTCAACATGAACCAGACCTCCTTGTTTCCTGATGACGGCAGCAATTTCTTGCGCTGCTTCTGTCGGCGTAATCGCTTGGCTTGCCTTTAGCGGCATCCCCGCTTTCGTCAGCGCGCTCATAAGCTTGGTTACCCCTGGAGGCTCCAGCCCGCAAGACTTGAGCAAGGTTTCTTCTTCTTGGAAAATCTGCTGCGGCGATCCATCTAGCAAAAGCTGCCCTTGGTCCAACACCAAAAGACGCTGCGCCAACCGCGCCGCGTCCTCCATATTATGAGTCACAAGCAAAATGCCCATGCCGGTTTCCTTTTGCAGCTTCAATAATTGTCCATAAATTTCATCCCGTCCCTTGGGATCCAAGCCGGCAGAAGGTTCATCCAAAATCAGATATTCCGGGCGTAACGCCAGGATGCCCGCCAACGCAACTCGGCGCATTTGGCCTCCGGACAACTGAAATGGCGAACAAGGTCCATGTACGGCTTCCTCCAGCCCAACCAACTTCATCGCCCAAGAAACCCGCCGCGCCACCTCTTCTTCCGGCAAGCCAGCATTGCGCGGCCCAAAAGCAATATCATCGCTTACGGTTTCTTCAAACAACTGATGTTCTGGATATTGAAAAACCAGGCCAACACGCCTTCTGGCATCCTTAGCCGAGGCACTGCCACCGCTGAGTTCACAGCCGTCCAGCAAGACCTGTCCAGAAGTTGGTTTAAGCAGACCCGCTAAAATCTGCACCAAAGTCGACTTTCCAGAGCCGGTATGGCCAATCAAAGCTACGCGTTCGCCTGGAGCCAGCTCTAAACTCAAATCACGCAAGGCGTCTTGAGCAAAGGGCGTTCCCGTCGAATACGTATGTTGTAGTTGTGCTACCATTAGGGACATAATGCTTTCACCAACGCTTCGTCTGTAATTATAGCGGCATTTTCATCTAACAGTCCCTGCTGTTGCAAATGCCAGGCTACTTCCGCCGCCACCGGCACGTCCAGGCCCATGTCTTTCAGGCGCGGCACCTGACAGAAAATTTCCGCCGGCGTCCCGCTTGTTACGATCCGGCCCTTGTCCATAACGACGACCCTGTCTGCAGCTACCGCTTCTTCCATAAAATGAGTAATATAAACTACCGTAATGCGCTGCTGACGGTGCAAATCGCAAACCGTCTGCAAAACTTCTTGCCGCCCTTGAGGATCCAGCATGGCTGTTGGCTCATCCAAAACCAAACAAGCCGGCTGCATCGCCAATACGCCGGCAATAGCGACCCGCTGTTTCTGTCCGCCCGAAAGCAGGTGCGGCGCATGCTGCCGGTAGTCTCTCATACCTACTTGCGCTAAAGCCTTGTCCACCCGAATGACAATCTCCGCTGTAGGTACGCCCAAATTTTCCGGTCCGAACGCCACATCTTCCTCTACTAAGGTCGCAACTAACTGGTTGTCCGGATTTTGGAACACCATCCCAACCTGCTGACGTATATGCCAAAGCTGCTCCACTTCCCGCGTATCATGGCCAGCCACCAAACATCGTCCCTCTGTCGGCAATAGCAATGCATTTAAATGTTTAGCCAGGGTAGATTTGCCGGAGCCGTTTGTACCGATGATCGCTACAAACTCTCCCGGTTGAATCGTCAAATCTACTCCCGCCAAAGCATAGGTAATTTCATTTTTAAGGCCCTGATAGCTATGACTTAGCTTTTCCAGGCAAATGAACGGTTCCACGCGTTTTCTTCCCTTCCTTGGTTTTGCCGCCGACAAGTTAACCGCAAAAATATTTTGGTTTACTTATACGACAAAAACAGGCACGAAAAATCACACTAACAGATGATCTTCCGTGCCTGTGGCAAAGAAAGGCGACCATCCGGTCGCCCCATGCAGTTACACCAACTCGAGAATCGCCATCGGCGCAGCGTCTCCACGACGGGGGCCTAATTTCAGCACCCGAGTGTAGCCACCTTGCCGTTCTGCGTATTTCGGGGCGATGGTGTCAAACAATTTCTTCGTAACTTCTTCGTCTACCCAGACTAACACTTGACGGCGGGCATGAAGATCGCCCTTTTTCGCCAAGGTAATCATTTTTTCAGCTAGACCGCTGACTTCTTTGGCTTTCGCCTCGGTCGTCTCGATGCGCTCATGCGCAAAGAAGGAAGTCAGCAGGCTGCGGAAGAGCGCCTTACGGGCGCTAGAATCGCGTCCCAGTTTACGATAGGCCATTCTTCTCGTCCCTCCTACTTATTCTTCCGTTTCTTTAAGGCCCGATCCCAGTTCTAGAAGCTTTTTCTTCACTTCTTCCAGGGATTTACGGCCCAAATTACGGACTTTCATCATATCGTCTTCCGTTTTTTGCGTCAGCTCAGCTACAGTGTTAATGCCAGCCCGCTTCAGGCAGTTATAAGAACGTACCGACAAATCCAAATCTTCAATGGTCATTTCCAAGTTAGGGCCGTCTTCCGGCTCCTTGGCAAAACCACTTTCCGGTCCTTCTTCTTCCGGCACTTCGCCTGCCATATTTTGGAAGAGTTTTAAGTGGGCAATCATGATCGTTGCCGATTTGCTGATTGCTTCTTCTGGCTTGATACTGCCATCGGTCCATACTTCCAACGTCAGCTTGTCATAGTCCGTCACATTGCCTACACGAGTGTCGGCAATGGCATAATTGACGCGCTGAATCGGCGAAAAAATAGAATCGATCGGAATCACGCCAATAACATGATCGCTTTTCTTGTTCTTATCGGCCGGAACATAGCCGCGGCCTTTTTCTGCGACAATCTCCATCCGCAAAGAAGCACCTTGACCAACAGTGGCAATGTGTTTTTCCGGGTTGAGGATTTCCACATCCGAACTAGCGATGATGTCAGCTGCGGTAACACTTTTCTCACCGTCAACTTCAATACGAAGTACAACCGGTTCGTCAGTGTACATTTTTAAACGCAGCTCTTTGAGATTGAGAATGATGTCAGTAACATCTTCCCTCACTCCGGGAACTACGGAAAACTCATGATCCACGCCTTCAATGCGCACAGAAGTAACTGCCGCACCAGTCAACGACGATAACAAAATGCGCCGCAGACTATTACCGAGGGTAGTACCATAACCGCGTTCCAATGGTTCACAAACAAACTTGCCATAGCGATTGTCTTCACGGCTTTCGACAATTTCAATTCTTGGCTTTTCGATTTCCATCATTAGGAAGCGACCTCCTCTTCGCGCGTTGCTACTACGCTATGCCACAGAAAGGACATTAACGCGAGTAGAGCTCGACGATGAGATGTTCCACGATGGGGCAGTCGATCTCTTCTCGGCTGGGGAAGCGAGCCACTTTGGCGCTAACCGCCTCAGGGGTCACCGTAACGTCTTCAACCCATGCAGGAACTGTCTTGCTGCCGTAAGTTTCGATCATCATTTTAATGATCGGAGATTCCATGCTGGTTTCATGTACAGCAACTACGTCGCCAACACGAACCTGGAAAGAAGGAATATTTACCCGACGGCCGTTCACAGTCATCAGACCATGACGAACCATCTGGCGAGCTTGGTTGCGGCTAGCCGCAAAACCCATGCGGAAAACCGCATTGTCTAAACGACGCTCCAGCAAAACAAGCAAGTTTTCACCGGTAATACCTTTGGTACGCTCAGCGCGCTCAAAGTATTTCCGGAACTGACCTTCCAGAATGCCGTAAATCCGGCGGGCTTTTTGCTTTTCACGCAGCTGCAAGCCATATTCCGAAACTTTTTTACGACCTTGGCCATGTTGGCCAGGCGCATAGGCGCGTTTCGAGAATGCGCATTTGTCGCCATAGCATTTATCACCTTTGAGGTAGAGCTTTGCGCCTTCACGGCGGCAAAGTCTGCACACAGGACCCGTATATCTAGCCATTCGTCTTCAACACCTCCCGAAAATTATACTCTTCTCCGCTTGGGCGGACGGCAACCGTTATGCGGAATGGGAGTAACGTCCTTAATCAGGTTTACTTCCAAACCAGATGCCTGCAAAGAGCGGATCGCAGCTTCACGTCCTGATCCAGGACCCTTTACAAATACTTCCACCTGCTTGAGGCCATGTTCCATAGCTACCTTGGCAGCGGCTTCTGCAGCCATCTGCGCCGCAAAAGGAGTGCTCTTGCGGGAGCCGCGGAAACCAAGACCGCCAGCACTAGCCCAGGAAAGAGTATTGCCTTTGGTGTCGGTGATGGTGACGATGGTATTATTGAAAGTAGAGCGGATGTGAGCATGACCATGCTCAACGTTTTTCCGTTCTCTTCTTTTGGTTCTAACAACTTTTTTCGCTACCACGCGTGTTTCCCTCCTTTACGGATTATTTTTTCTTCTTAGCGCCAACAGTCCGCTTAGGACCTTTGCGAGTGCGGGCATTGTTTTTCGTGTTCTGTCCACGCACAGGCAAGCCCAGGCGATGACGGCGGCCACGGTACGAGCCAATCTCAATCAAACGCTTGACATTGAGCTGCTGTTCACGCCGCAGGTCACCTTCGACCTTGTAGTTTTTGTCAATCAGTTCACGAAGTTTAGCTACTTCTTCTTCCGTCAGATCCCGAGTGCGGGTATCAGGATTAATTCCCGCTGCAGCCAGGATTTCATTGGACAAAGTCGGCCCAACTCCATAGATGTATGTCAAAGAGATTTCCACGCGCTTATCGCGCGGCAAATCCACACCGGCAATACGTGCCATCGAACAGCCACCTCCTAACCTTGTTTTTGTTTATGCTTCGGATTTTCACAAATGACCATGACATGGCCATGACGCTTGATGACTTTGCATTTTTCGCAAATGGGCTTCACCGAAGGTCTTACTTTCATTTGCCTTGGCCTCCTTCTCTGCGCAGCCCGACGGGCTGCCCCGTTATCCGCCTATTTAAAGCGATAGGTAATACGGCCGCGCTTCAAATCGTACGGTGTTAATTCAACAGTAACACGATCTCCCGGCAGGATGCGAATAAAGTGCATCCGAATCTTACCGGAAACATGCGCCAGCACGACATGTCCATTCTCCAGTTTAACTTGAAACATGGCGTTTGGCAATGCCTCAACTACCGTACCTTCAACTTCAATTACATCTTGTTTGGACACGAGATCTCCCTCCTCGCCCGCTTCTTACACCTGTTGTGCCATCCTGCCCGCAATCCGCTGACAAATGGCTTCGTCCGTCCGGCCAGCCGCCGCAAAAGCGACCGGTCCAGACGCCGTTGCCGTGTACAGTCATTAATAATGGATCTGCACACTTTTCCTGCAGTCATTTTCGTTCACAAACGTGTCAGAATTTCCGGTTCGCCATCGGTAATGGCAATGGTATGTTCAAAATGAGCCGACCATTTGCCATCCCTTGTAATAACGGTCCAGTTGTCCCGCAGGGTTTTTACTTCATATGTCCCCATGTTAATCATGGGTTCAATCGCCAGAGTCATGCCAGGCTTCAGCCGCGGGCCGCGCCCGGGAGCGCCGTAGTTGGGAATTTGCGGATCTTCATGCATTTTGCGACCAATGCCATGTCCCACATAGTCGCGCACTACTCCATAACCAAACTCTTCCGCATGAATTTGAACGGCATGCGAGATATCATAGAGACGTTGGTCAGCCACTGCTTGAGCAATACCTTTATATAACGACTCTTCCGTCACCTTCAGCAGCTGCGCTACTTCCGGAGCGACCTCCCCTACGGGAAAGGTCATGGCTGCATCGCCATAAAATCCATTAATCAAGGTACCGATGTCAACGCTGATAATATCGCCGTTCTTAAGTTTTCTCGGCCCTGGAATTCCATGTACTACTTCTTCGTTTACCGAAGCGCAGATACTGCCGGGAAAACCATTATACCCTTTGAATGCCGGGATTGCACCGCGTTCGCGAATGTATTCGTCGGCGATTCGATCCAGTTCTTGTGTCGTCACGTCCGGTTTCACCGCTTGCCGGATGAGTTCCAGCGTTTCCGCCACAATCCGCCCAGCTTCACGCATATAGGCGATTTCCTGTTGACTTTTCAGGACGATCATCGTTATGCGCCTCGCAATGTTTTCAGGATATCCGCCAATACCTTGTCAATGTCCTGTCGGCCATCAATTTCAGCATATACGCCGCGATCCTGATAGTAATTTACGAGCGGACGGGTCTGCGCTTCGTAAACGTCCAGGCGGCTTTTTACGGTTGCCTCTTGGTCGTCGTTGCGCTGATAAAGCTCTCCATCGCAAGCATCGCAGCGATCCTTCTTGCTTGAAGGATTGAACGACACATGGTAGGTGGCGCCGCAGGCGCGGCAGATACGCCGTCCTGTAATGCGAGCGACCAGATCTTCCGCAGGCACCGTGATGTTAATCACATGGTCCAGACGGCTTCCCAGTTCCTCCAAGGTCCGTCCCAGCGCTTCCGCTTGCTCTAAAGTTCGCGGAAAGCCATCCAGCAGAAAGCCTTCTTTGCAGTCCGCCTTCGCTAAACGCTCGCGTACAATGCCGATAGTAATCTCATCAGGCACCAGTTGCCCGGCATCCATGCATGCCTTGGCTTTTTTCCCAAGCTCCGTTCCTTCTTTAACAGCGGCACGAAACATGTCGCCGGTCGAAATATGCGGAATGCCCAGTTCTTTTACCAGTTGCGCCGCTTGAGTGCCTTTACCGGCCCCAGGCGGTCCCATAAGCAAAATTTGCATGTTTGGTCCTCCTTACTTCATAAAGCCTTGATAGTGCCGCATCAATACGAGCGACTCTATTTGCTTCATTGTGTCCAGCGCCACACCCACAACAATGAGGAGGGCTGTGCCACCGAAGTAAACGCCCTGGATATCTGTCGCCCATACCACAAAGTTCGGCAAAATGGCGATCAGAGCCAAGAACAGCGAACCTGCCAGGGTGATCCGGGTCATGACGCGGTCCAGATAATCAGCGGTCGGTTTTCCTGGACGCAGACCTGGAATAAAACCGCCGTGTTTTTTCATATTCTCTGCCATATCCGAGACGTTAAAGGTAACCGCAGTATAGAAGTACGTGAAGAACAAGATTAAAAGCGCATACAGCGTTGTCTGCAGCGGCGTTCCCCACGCAAACCATCCCGCCACCGTTTTCACCCATTCCACATCAATAAACTGGGCGATAGTTACCGGAAACATGAGCACGGATGACGCAAAGATTATCGGAATAACTCCCGCTTGGTTAACCTTCAGCGGGATGTGGGTGGAGTGACCGCCGTACATCTTGCGGCCAACTACCCGTTTAGCATACTGTACTGGAATGCGCCGCTGGCCTTGTTGGATGGCAATAACCAAAACAATCATGGCTATCGCAATCACTAAGAACAACAGCAGTTTAAACAAGCCGACCGTGCCGGCCTCGAAATACTGGTAAATAACGTAGATGCCATCTGGAAGGCGGGAAACAATCCCCGCAAAGATGATCAGCGAAATACCATTGCCAATCCCTTTTTCGGTTATCTGTTCACCCAGCCACATCAAGAAGGTTGTCCCTGCCGTCAGCGTGAGGGCAATCAGAAGAATGGAGCCGATGCCTGGATTGATGATCGCGTGCTTCAAGCCAAGAGCCATGCCCAAAGCCTGCATAAACCCTAACACTACTGTACCGTAACGCGTGATTTGGGTCAGTTTTTTCCGACCCTCTTGCCCTTCCTTGCCCCACCGTTCAAAGGTAGGAACTACCACTGTCAGCAATTGCATGATAATGGAAGCATTGATGTAAGGGGTTATACTCATCGCGAAAATGGAAAACTTGCTCAGCGCACCGCCAGCAAACAGGTCCAACAGTCCAAACAGATTGCCGCTGGTAAACAGCTCTTCAATCACGGCTGCATCGACACCAGGTACAGGGATGTGAGTGCCAGCCCGGAACACCAGAAACATGATCAGCGTAAAGACGATCTTCTGGCGCAACTCAGGAATCTGAAAAACGTTCGACAGGGCTGCAAGCACCTAGAACACCTCGACTTTTCCGCCGGCAGCTTCAATCTTGGCAATAGCCGACTTAGTGAACCCATTGGCCTTTACGGTCAACGCTACGGTCAACTCGCCGCCGCCGAGAACACGCACACCATCATGAACGTTCTTCAAAACGCCAGCTTCCACAAGGGCCACTGGATCTACCTCTGTACCGGCTTCAAACCGATTCAAGGTAGCCACGTTCACTTCGGCATACTCTTTTCCAAACTTGTTATAAAAGCCACGTTTAGGAAGCCGCAGATACAAAGGCTTTTGACCGCCTTCAAAACCGGGGCGAGTACCGCCGCCGCTACGAGCTTTCTGGCCTTTATGACCTTTGCCGGAAGTTTTACCCAGACCGGAACCAAGGCCGCGGCCAAGGCGAGTGCGGGTGCGTTTCGAGCCAGGCACCGGAGCTAATTCATGCAATTTCATCGTTAGCGCCTCCTCTCGTTAGTTTTGTGGTTCTTCAACAGTAACCAAATGTTCTACTTTGCGGATCATACCGCGAATAACGGGGGTATCTTCCTGCTCTACGCAGCTGTTGATCTTCCCAAGGCCCAGAGCCTTTACGGTGGCACGCTGGTCTTCAGGACGGCCGATCAGGCTACGCGTCAGCTTAATGGTGAGTTTCGCCATTGTTTCTCCTCCTTAGCCCAGCAGTTCCTGCACGGACTTGCCACGCAGAGCCGCCACTTCTTCGGCTCTCTTCAGCTGCTCAAGGCCGCGAAGAGTAGCGCGCACCATGTTGTTGGGATTCGAAGAACCCAGCGACTTGGTGAGAATGTCATGAATACCAGCCAGCTCCAATACCGCACGGGCAGGGCCGCCAGCAATAACGCCGGTACCTTCGGAAGCAGGTTTCAGCAAAACTTTGCCTGCGCCGAATACACCGAGAATCTGATGAGGAATGGTAGTGCCGACAATCGGCACCTTAATAAGATTTTTCTTGGCGTCTTCTACGCCTTTACGGATGGCTTCCGGAACTTCCCCAGCTTTGCCGAGGCCGGCTCCGACATGACCGTTCTCATCGCCCACGACAACCAGGGCACTGAAGGAGAAGCGGCGACCACCCTTAACGACCTTGGCTACGCGGTTAATGAAAACCACTTTTTCCTGCAGGTCGAGAGATGTATGGTCAATTCTGGCCATGAAAGTACCTCCTTGTCCTCTTAGAATTGCAGCCCGGCTTCACGCGCACTTTGCGCTAAAGCAGCTACGCGACCATGGTAGATGTAGCCGCCGCGATCAAATACTACCTGAGAAATACCTTTCTCAATAGCACGCTTAGCTACAGCAGCGCCAACCAATTTGGACGCTTCACAATTGCCGCCTTTGGCGACTTGCTCACGAATGTCTTTATCCATGGTGCTGGCAGAAACCAACGTTACGCCTGCCACATCATCAATGATTTGCGCATAAATATGATGCAAGCTGCGGAACACATTCAGACGGGGTTTAGCCGCTGTGCCGCTGACGTTTTTGCGCACCCGCAGGTGACGCTTCTGCCGCGAATCGTTTTTTACCGGTTTACGAAGCACTGTGTTCACTCCTTTCGTCTATGGCTTACTTCTTGCCCTTGCCGCCGGCTTTACCGACTTTACGACGAACTACTTCGCCTTCATACTTGATGCCTTTGCCTTTGTACGGTTCTGGCTCGCGATAACCGCGAATCTTCGCCGCCATGGCGCCCACAGCTTCTTTGTTGATGCCCGAAACCACGATTCTGTTCGGAGCCGGCACATCCAAAGCCAGGCCCTGAGGAGGCTCAACTTCGACAGGATGGGAATAGCCAAGAGAAAGGGTTACTTTGTTGCCGGACTTGGCGGCACGATAACCAACACCATTGATTTCCAAGGTCTTGGTAAAGCCTTCCGTCACGCCCACAACCATATTGTTGATCAGCGTACGAGTGAGGCCGTGCAAGGAACGATGTTCCTTCACGTCACTGGGACGCTCAACAGTCAGCGTGTTTTCTTCGATTTTAATCGTCAAAGCTTTGGCGACTTCACGAGTCAGTTCGCCTTTAGGGCCTTTCACTGTGACAACGTTGCCGTCCAACTTGACGGTTACGCCTGCCGGAATAGTGATAGGCATTCTACCAATACGCGACATGTATTACACCTCCTAGAGACAGAACTTCTTACCAAACGTAGGCGACTACTTCGCCGCCAAGGCCCTCGCGACGAGCCTGCTTGTCGGTCATGATGCCCTGCGATGTTGAAATGATGGCGATGCCGAGGCCGCCCAAAACTCGGGGCAGCTGCTCTTTTTTCGCGTATACGCGCAATCCCGGTTTGGAAATGCGTTTGAGGCCGGTGATGACTTTCTCGCGGTTCGGGCCGTATTTGAGGCTCAACCGAAGAACGCCTTGTTTATTGTCGTTGACGAGATCATAGTCCTTAATGAAACCCTCGCGTTTGAGGATTTCGGCCATCGCCTGCTTCACTTTGGAAGCGGGGATCTCCACTTTATCATGATGCACCGAGTTCGCATTACGAATTCGGGTAAGCATGTCAGCGATCGGATCAGTCATTACCATGAGAACAAACCTCCTTCCTGTGCTTGGTTACCAGCTAGCTTTCGTAACGCCCGGAATTGCGCCTTTATAGCTCAGTTCCCGGAAGCAGATACGGCACATCTCGAACTTGCGGATGTACGCATGCGGGCGACCGCAAATCTTGCAGCGATTGTATTTGCGAACCTTGAATTTAGGTTCTTTCTTCCATTTTTCAATCAAAGCTGTCTTGGCCACAACTGTCCCTCCTTTTTACGCGCTGAAGGGCATGCCCATCAGCTTCAACAATTCCCGCGCCTCTTCGTCGGTCTTGGCAGTGGTAACAATGATAATGTCCATGCCGCGGATCTTGTCGACCTTGTCGTACTCGATCTCGGGGAAAATCAGTTGTTCCTTAATGCCCATGGTGTAATTGCCGCGTCCGTCAAAGGACTTGGGGCTAACACCGCGGAAATCGCGCACACGAGCCAGTGCGACATTGAACAGCTTGTCCAAGAAGTAGTACATGCGTTCACCGCGCAAGGTGACTTTGGCGCCAATCGGCATACCCGCACGAATCTTAAAGGCAGCCACGGATTTTTTGGCACGAGTGACAACCGGTTTTTGTCCGGAAATCAGTGTCATATCCGCTAATGCAGAGTCAATCACTTTTGGATTAGCCACTGCTTCGCCGATTCCCATATTCAAAACAACTTTTTCGATTTTAGGGATTTCCATGACGTTCTTGTATCCGAACTTTTCCATCATCGCTTTCGCGACTTCGCTAGTATATTTCTCTTTCAGTCTGACCACAAGTGGTACCCTCCTTTCGTGCTGGGTTATTTATCCTTGTCAATCGTTTCGCCGCATTTTTTGCAGACGCGAACTTTGCCGCCGTTAGCGAGCACATTGCTTTTTACCCGGGTTGCTTTATCGCAAGCAGGGCAGACCAGCATCAGCTTTGCAGCATGTACCGGCGCTTCTTTCACAATGATGCCCCCTTGGGGATTGCTCTGAGACGGTTTGGTATGACGTTTTACTTTATTGATGCCTTCTACAACCGCTTTTCCCTTTTTGGGAAGCGCCTGAATAACAGCACCGGTTTTGCCTTTGTCCTTACCGGACAAGACCATGACTTTATCGCCTTTTTTGACGTGCAATTTGGCTTCTGACATGCCGGATTTCCCTCCTGACTTAGATTACTTCCGGTGCCAGCGAGACAATCTTCATAAAGTCTTTATCACGCAGCTCTCTCGCAACCGGTCCAAAAATACGGGTCCCGCGGGGACTCTTGTCTTCTTTAATGACAACGGCGGCGTTCTCGTCAAAACGGATGTAGGAACCGTCTTGACGGCGCAGGCCCTTGTGAGACCGTACGACAACAGCTTTCACTACATCGCCTTTCTTGACCACGCCACCGGGCGTTGCGTCCTTAACGGAAGCGACGATGATGTCGCCGATATTGGCATAGCGCCGGTAGGAACCGCCCAATACACGAATGCACATAACTTTTTTAGCACCGGTATTATCAGCAACATTAAGAATGGTTTGTTGTTGGATCATCCTTGCTCCCTCCTTCAAGCCTGAAATTTTTCAAAGTTAAAGCGATTACTTCGCTCTCTCAAGAATTTCAACAACTCTCCAACGTTTATCTTTGGAGAGCGGGCGTGTTTCCATCAAGGAAACAATATCCCCAGGCTTGCACTCATTGTTTTCATCATGAGCCTTGAAGGTAACCGTTTTCTTCACAGCCTTTTTGTACAGCGGATGCTGCACGGTACGCTCCATGGCTACGACTACAGTCTTATCCATTTTATCGCTTACCACACGGCCAATGCGGTTTTTACGCTCGTTTCTTTCACTCACGTCCGATATGCCTCCTTCCATCTGCGACTTGGCACTGTTTCCTTACGCTTCTTGGGTTTTGATTTCCATTTCCCGTTGAATGGTTTTCACACGGGCAATGGTTTTCTTAACTTCTTTGAGGCGCATGGGGTTTTCCAGCTGACCGGTCGCATGCTGAAATCTCAGGTGAAACAATTCATCTTTCAGGCCAGCCAATTTTTGATCGAGCTCGGCGGCGTTCATATCACGGATTTCTTTAGCCTTCATTTGCTTCACCACCCACTTCTTGAGCTTTCTCCCGCACAACAAACTGGGTCCGAATCGGGAGTTTGTGAGCAGCCAGACGCATAGCTTCTTTTGCTACATCTTCAGCAACGCCGTCCATTTCAAACATGACACGGCCCGGTTTTACAACGGCCACCCAATATTCGGGCGAACCTTTACCGCTACCCATGCGGGTTTCAGCCGGTTTAGCCGTAATCGGCTTATCCGGGAAAATTTTAATCCAAACTTTACCGCCACGTTTGATATAACGAGTCATGGCAATACGAGCAGCCTCGATTTGGCGGTTGGTAATCCAAGCCGGTTCAAGAGCTACCAAACCGTATTCGCCGTGGCTCACGGTGTTGCCTTTTTGGGCTTTGCCCTTCATGCGACCCCGGAACTGTTTGCGATGCTTAACGCGTTTCGGCAACAACATGATTATTCGCCCCCTTCTTGAGCGGCAGGTTTCTTGGCTTCAGGCAAAATTTCGCCTTTGTAGATCCATACCTTAACACCGATACGCCCATAGGTAGTAGCGGCTTCTGCAAAACCGTAATCAATATCGGCACGCAGGGTATGCAGAGGAATGCTGCCTTCGCGATAGCTTTCGCTGCGGGCAATTTCAGCCCCGCCAAGACGGCCGCCACACATGATTTTGATACCTTTGGCACCCATACGCATCGTACGGCCAACGGATTGCTTCATAGCACGACGGAAAGCAATGCGGCGTTCGAGTTGAGCTGCAATGTTCTCAGCTACGAGCTGCGAATCCAATTCCGGGTGCTTGATTTCTGCAATATTGATGTCGAGCTGCTTTTCAGTCAGCTTACGCAGACCTTTTTTCAGCGCTTCAATACCTGCGCCGCCACGGCCGATAACCATACCCGGCTTGGCAGTATGAATGTTAATGCGTACACGGTTGGAGGCGCGTTCGATCACAACCTGAGATACGCCAGCAGCAAAGGCTGCTTTTTTAATAAACTCACGGATCTTGATATCTTCATGCAAGTTTTTTGCATAATCTTTATCGGCGAACCATTTGGCATCCCAAGTTTTGATTACGCCGAGTCGAAAACCATGAGGATTGACTTTTTGACCCACTAGATGTTCCCTCCTTCTCCGCTTATCGTTCTTGAACGACCACGGTCACATGGCTGGAGCGCTTCAAGATTTTGAAGGCTTGCCCACGAGACCGAGGATGAATGCGTTTCATCGTGGGACCCTGATCGACGTATACCGCCGATACATAGAGGTTGTCGACGTTGAGGTCAAGATTGTTCTCAGCGTTAGCAACAGCTGATTTCAAAACCTTCTCAACAACTTCAGTACCCACTTTGGGAGTGTATTTCAATATAGCAAATGCTTCACCCACATTTTTGCCGCGGATCAAGTCAACAACGACTCTCACTTTGCGCGGCGCAATGCGGATATTTTTGGCAACCGCTTTGGCTTCCATGCACTAGCCCCCTTTCGGTATGATCACTGCGCCAAGCGCAGCCCGCAGCGCTTAGCGCAGCGAAGTGGATTTTTCCGAGCCGGCGTGACCTTTATAGGTGCGGGTCGGAGCGAATTCGCCCAGCTTATGGCCGACCATGTCTTCGGTCACATAGACCGGAACATGTTTGCGGCCGTCATGCACAGCGATGGTATGGCCCACAAAATTCGGCAAAATCGTCGAACTGCGGGACCAGCATTTTACGACCTTTTTGTCACCGCTGGCGTTCATTGCTTCAATTTTCTTCAGCAGGCTTTCATGCACAAAAGGTCCTTTTTTGATGGATCTGGACACGACATTGGCCTCCCTTCACGCGCTTATTTCGTGCGTCGTTTGACGATCATTTTGTCGGACTGTTTGCTGCGACGGGTTTTTACGCCATGCGCGCATTTGCCCCAAGGTGTAACCGGATGCTTGCGGCCCACCGGCGAACGGCCTTCACCACCGCCATGCGGATGGTCGCAAGGGTTCATTGCTACGCCGCGATTGGCGGGACGCACTCCCAGCCAACGAGAACGGCCAGCTTTACCGATCGTAATGTTTTCATGTTCCAAGTTGCCAACCTGACCGATGGTTGCACGGCAGTTAACATGCACTTTGCGCAATTCGCCTGAGGGCAAACGCAACAACGCAGTGCCGCCTTCTTTAGCCATCAACTGAGCGGAAGCGCCGGCGCTGCGTACCATTTGGCCGCCTTTGCCAATCTTCATCTCAATGTTGTGCAACATGGTACCGACGGGAATGTTTATCATCGGCAACGCATTGCCTACTTTAATGTCGGCTTCAGGACCGCTTTCCACTTTGTCCCCCACTTTAAGACCATGGGGCGCCAAGATGTAGCGTTTTTCGCCATCTACATAATGAAGCAATGCAATATAAGCGGAACGGTTCGGATCATATTCTACAGACGCTACTTTAGCGACAATGCCGTCCTTGTTGCGTTTGAAGTCGATGATACGATACAGACGCTTGTGACCGCCGCCTTGATGACGTACAGTCAGTCTGCCTTGTTGGTTGCGTCCGCCTTTTTTAGTCAAACGTACCAGCAAAGAACGTTCCGGTTTGTCGGTAGTAACTTCATCAAAGCTGGCTACCGTCATGAAACGTCTGCCGGCAGAATAAGGTTTAAACGATTTTACTGCCATAATTGCCCCTCCTTTTCGGTGTTATCGACTTAGACCCCTTCGAAGAACGCAATGCTCTGGCCGGGGGCCAGTTTGACGATAGCTTTCTTGAAATCGGGGCGTTTTCCTTCATGTCTGCCCATGCGCTTGGTTTTACCCATTACACGCACTGTGTTCACAGTCTCAACCTGGACTTTGAACATTTTTTCCACAGCCTGGCGGATTTCCACCTTCGTGGCTTTGAGCGATACGATAAAGGTGTATTTGCTTTCCTCCATCAACTGATTGCTTTTTTCAGTGATGACAGGACGAACAAGCACGTCGCACAAATTTTCCATTATGCCAGCACCTCCTCAATACGGGTGACTGCCTCTTTGGTAACGAAAACCCGATCATAATGAAGCAGGTCCATTACATTCAGGCCCATGCTGGTAATGGTTTTAACGCTCGGAAGGTTGCGAGCAGACTTAACTACGCTTTCCACTTCTTCCGCCGTAATGATCAGGGATTTCTGCTCGGAAGCGTTGAAATCACCCATCATTTTGAGGACCTGTTTCGTTTTGGGAGCTTCAAAATCGATGCCCTCCAGAACTACCAGCTCACCGTCCTGCACCTTAGCGGTCAGAGCGGATTTAAGCGCCAAACGACGCTGTTTGCGAGGCATGCTAAACGCATAAGAACGGGGTTGCGGTCCGAAAACCGTGCCGCCGCCTACCCACAACGGAGAGCGAATGCTGCCGGCGCGAGCGCGTCCGGTTCCTTTTTGTTTCCAGGGCTTTTTGCCGCCACCGCGTACAAAACCTCTGGTTTTTGTGGACGCTGTACCTTGGCGCTGACTGGCCATCTGCATAACAACTGCTTGATGAAGCACAGCCTCGTTCACTTCCACAGCGAACACGCTATCATTCAGTTCCACTTCACCGGTTTGCTTGCCGGTGATATCATATACTGCCACTTTCGGCATATAGCACATCCTCCTTTCAAGAAACCGGCGAATTTATTTGCCGGGTTTCACCGTGTTCTTGATGATGACCAGACCTTTTTTCGGGCCGGGGATGGCGCCTTTGATCAAGATCAGGTTGCGCTCGGTGTCGATACGAACGACGCTGAGACGCTGAATGGTAACGCGTTGACCACCCATTTGTCCAGGCAATTTCTTGCCTTTAAATACTTTGCCGCCGCCGCCGCTCATACGAGGGCCGATAGAACCGGGTTCACGGTGCGATTTCGAACCGTGGCCCATAGGTCCACGTGCAAAGTTATGGCGCTTAATACCGCCTGCAAAGCCTTTACCTTTAGCCGTGCCGACTACGTCCACCAATTCACCGGCTTCAAAGGTGTCAACACCAATGATTTGTCCGGCAGCGAATTCGGAAGCGTCTGCCAAGCGAATTTCCCGGATGAATTTCACGGGGCTCACACCGGCCTTTGCGAAAACTCCCTGCATCGGCTTGGTGACTTTTTTATCTTTCACGGCTCCAAAACCCAGTTGAACCGCATTGTAGCCGTCGTTTTCAACCGTTTTGTTTCCTACGACGACGCACTGTCCGGCTTCGACTACCGTTACCGGAACCACTTTCCCCTCTTCGGTGAAAATCTGCGTCATACCCAGTTTTTTGCCAAGAATGCTTTTTGCCATGTTCTGCCACCTCCTCCTACAGCTTGATTTCGATATCCACACCGGCCGGCAGGTCGAGGCGCATGAGGGAATCTACCGTTTTGGATGTCGGTTCCAGGATATCAATCAAACGTTTATGCGTACGCATTTCAAATTGTTCCCGCGAATCCTTATTTACATGAGGAGAACGCAGGATAGTGAAAACATTCTTTTCTGTAGGAAGCGGAATCGGCCCGGACACCATGGCGCCGGTTCTTTTCGCAGTTTCTACGATCTTAGCAGCGCTCTGATCCAGAGCTTTGTGATCGTACGCCTTCAAGCGGATTCTGATTTTTTGTTGCTTAGGCATTCGTATGAATCCTCCTTATCGCCCAGTTTCTTAGAACGGACATTTCTCAGCAGGAATTTTCCCCGGAACTCAGCCGGGCCACCTCCTGCATCATCGCAAACACCGTTATTCAATTGTATTGCCATAGCGGCGGTAAGCCGCCGCTATGGCCAAAACCATTTGCATTAAGATGTTTACGCGTTGATTGCGGTAACAACGCCAGCGCCGACAGTACGGCCGCCTTCGCGA
>CAZKCR010000011.1:0-25477 GCA_964551055.1 uncultured Anaeromusa sp.
CGATTGGGATTAATGGGAACCGGCTTGGCCCAACCAAACTGCGTCAGCCAAAGCATCAACAAGCCAACTGGATCCAAATGCGCCAAAGGATTCAAGGTCACCCTACCCAATTGGCGCGGCGTATCGTCCCCCATGGCCACAGCCGCTCTGGCATGGGCATATTCATGCACCGTTAAGGCAATCAAAAGAGCCGGCACACGAAAAATCAAATCGGCATCTAACGAAAACACGCCATTCCTCCTTCATTCAACCATAACTAGTTGTCGCTAAATCAATATTATATCCTACTTTCTCCGGGAACGCAAAATCCGCTCACCCTCTTAACAAGCCCGTTTTACTGTGCTAGAATACGAACTGAATAAGTTGTCTAATTTGCAAATCACTATACACAAAGGAGTCTTGTTTATCATGAAGTCCCCCCGTTTTGTTTTTTCGCGTCGCGCCTTCGGTTTGTCTCTGCTCAGCGCCATTTTGCTTTGCGCTGCATTCCCTTTGATTACTTGGGCTATTCAGCTCTGGGATGTTCCAGTTACAACAGAAGATCCTCCGCCAACACTCTCCCAAAGCAATAGTTCACCCGCTATTTTTATGCTGCCGGAGCACCCTGGCGATGAGCCTCTGGCAGAAGAAGGACGCCCTTTATACGATTCTTACCTTACCAATGAGCGTCTTCGATCCAATTTGCCTCTCGGTCTTCCAACTGCGCAAGCCTATAAAGCCGCCAAAGTAGTCTATCTTACCTTTGACGACGGTCCTGATCCGCAAAACACGCCGGCTATTCTGGACATCTTAAAAAAAGAGCAGATCAAGGCTACGTTCTTTTTGGTAGGGACGCAAATAGAAAAGCATCCCGCTCTTGTGCAACGACTTTTTGCCGAAGGCCACGCGATAGGCAATCATACGTACGACCATATTTACAAAAGTCTTTATCAATCCCCACAAAGTTATGTAGCCCAGTTAAACCATACCGATGAGTTGCTTAAATCCATTATTCTTTGCCGTCCTCGCATTTCCAGAGCGCCTGGAGGTTCTACCGGCAGTTTCAACAAAGGATATTGGGATATGCTCAAACAAAATGGCTATATTGAAGTAGGTTGGAATGTTTCCTCCGGTGACGCATCGGCAGCCAAGGCCGCTGCCATTGAAGGCAATGTCTTGACCCAGATGAAGCAAACTTTTTTACAAAGCCATGCTATTGTACTTATGCATGACGGTCCCGGACATATTGAAACCGTCCGCGCCCTGCCGGGAATTATTCAAGCCTTGAAAGCCCAAGGCTTCGAATTTCGTGTGGTTAATACACAAACACCGGCAGCCTGGTAAGCGGCACAAAAAAAACCGCATTCTCTCTTATAGAGGGAATGCGGTTTTTTACTTACAGACTGTAATTAGGAGCTTCCTTGGTAATATTGACATCATGCGGATGACTTTCCTTAAGGCCTGCGCTGGTAATGCGGATAAATTTCGTTTCCGTACGCAATGCTTCAATGTTCTTCACGCCGCAATAGCCCATGCCAGCTCGAAGTCCGCCAACCATTTGGAACATGGTTTCAGAAACAGGTCCTTTATAAGGAACACGCCCTTCAATACCTTCCGGTACCAATTTATCCATGTTTTCCTGGAAATAACGATCTTTACTGCCTTTAGCCATGGCTCCCAAAGAGCCCATGCCGCGATACACCTTATAGCTTCGGCCTTGGTAGATAATGGTTTCGCCAGGGCTTTCCTCGGTTCCAGCCAGCAAGTTGCCCACCATGACCACGTTAGCGCCAGCAGCCAGGGCTTTTACGACGTCTCCTGAGTACTTGATACCGCCGTCGGCAATAATCGGCAACCCGAATTCCGCAGCCGCTTTAGCACACTCATATACAGCCGTAATCTGAGGCACGCCGATGCCTGCAATGACGCGAGTCGTACAGATAGAACCAGGACCAATGCCCACTTTGACAGCATCTACGCCGGCTTCAAAAAGCGCTCGAGTAGCTTCTTCCGTAGCCACATTGCCTGCAATTAAATCCACATCAGGGTAAGCTCTTTTAATGGTTTTAACCGATTCGATAACGCCTTGGGAATGGCCGTGCGCCGTATCCACAACAATGACATCGACTTTGGCCGCAACAATGGCTGCAACACGATCTAGCATATCAGAGCCAACACCCACTGCCGCGCCGACCAATAAGCGACCTTTGGAGTCTTTCGCAGAATTGGGGTACTTCTGCGCTTTTTCAATATCTTTAATCGTAATCAGGCCTTTTAAGTGGCCTCGTTCATCAACTAATGGCAGTTTTTCAATGCGATGCTTGCGCAGAATTTCTTTCGCTTCATCCAATGACGTTCCCATCGGAGCGGTAATCAAATGCTCCCTTGTCATGCATTCACCAATCCGCTTGGACAAATCGGTTTCAAAGCGCAAATCCCGGTTAGTCAAAATACCAACAAGACGATCTTGTTGGGTAATCGGCACACCGGAAATATGATACCGCTCCATCAAATCCTGCACATCTTTTAGAGTATGTTCAGGAGAAAGGAAAAGCGGATCTACAATAATACCATTTTCAGAACGTTTCACTTTATCAATCTCGTTCGCTTGCTGCTCGATCGTCATGTTTTTGTGGATAATTCCCAGGCCGCCTTCTCGCGCCATAGCAATAGCCATACGCGCCTCCGTGACCGTATCCATGCCCGAGCTAATGATGGGGATGTTCAGGCTGATATTGCGGGTCAGCCGAGTGTTAACCTCCACATCCTTAGGCAACACATCCGATTTAGCGGGAACGAGAAGTACATCATCGAACGTTAGTCCTTGCTTGGCGAACTTTTCTTCAAACATGTCTCTACTCCTTTCTCTACTTACCAAAAGGTATTTCTGATAGAATACCACAGTTGCCCCCTCAAAAACCAGAGAAAGATAAAGTTTTTTTATTCACATTATCTTCCCCTTTAGCGTCATTGCATTTTTTTGTATTTTATGATGACAAAAAAAGAAAAAGCGTAAACCTCCTTTGAGGTCTACGCTTCAATTATTCTTTTTCTCTCCTGACGCTTTTGTCCCCATGCGAATAATGCGCTCGGAAGGAGGAAAGTCATCCGAAGAAATAATTTCCCGACTGATTTCTATGCCTTGACGCAAACGGATTTTTTCAATTTTTATTCGATAGCCGCTTTCTCCTCTTTCTTCCACGATCTGACGGCCAGCCTCCAAATTGACATCCGGCTTCACTACGACCGGTGCAGGAATTACTTGTTTATCCACCGGCAAAATGCGCACTTCTACCGGATCATCCGCTCTGCCAAAAACTTGCACAGTCAGACGATTGCCTTCAATTTTACTGGAAATATAAAGATTATGCTGGCTGGTATTGGTAAATTGAAAATCCAATTGATCATCCGCCACAGTCGCATCCTGACCAAGAGGCACATAACCGGGAGGGCTATAATGAGAGGTTCGTTCTACAATTTCCAAATCCGCTAACAGAACTGCATTATATAGCGTACTGCTCACTTGGCAAACCCCGCCGCCCCAATCCGGCACTAATTTCCCATTAATGAATACAGGAGCTTCCTTGTAGCCATTTTCCTGCGTACGCTTGCCTACTTGCGAATTGAAGGAAAAAACACTACCAGCCCGCACCAATGTATCGTCAATGCTGCGTGAAGCCAAATAAACATTTTTAGAACGATTATTGTCATAAGCATTGAAATAGCTGGAGTACGAACCGAGCAGGCGATCAATACCACTAAGATCCTCCGCCCGTATTTCCGGAACATCTTCTTTTACAGGCAAAGAAATTTGCAATGATTGAAAATCTGCCATCGCAGCCTGCCAAGTTGTCTCCAATTCCGCCCGTTCCAAGTGCTGTCCTATGCTTTCCGGTATAATTTGCACCTGTCCCTGTTGGTAGTTAATATGAGCCTTACGGGATGGACGTTCCACATCATGAACGATTCTATCCAGCAATCCCTTGACTTTTAACGGCTCGTACGCAAGACGATAGGCAATCTGACGACCTTTTTGCGTCGCCATATACCACTCCTGCAACTGCAGCCAAACCGGGCCTGTCCGCCCAATCATATACGCTTCATGCGCCAACGCAGCTGCATCCGCATGTATGTTTAATTCATCTGTAGTGCTTTCCCATTGCTGTTCGCCGTAAGCAAAGCGTATAGTCTGATGCACTAAACGCTTGCGCGCATCTTCTTCAATCGCCGCTACGGCCGCTTCCTCTGTCAAACCGCCTAAATCCAGCGAACCCAATTTTACGCCATGCGAAATGCCATCACGAAAATATACGGCCGTGCCGGCAACAGCCAAACTTGCCAAGGTGAAGGAAAGAATTAACACTAACGATAAACTGACTCGTTGCCATCGTTTCACGAAACCATCCCGTCCTCCTCTGCCTGTCCTTCAAAAGACCGGGCTTCCGCCAAAGCGAAAACCCGGTCCAAAGCCAGCTTATTGTACATTCATCGACAGTTCTACATATTTCCCTGCCAACTTGGCTTTTTGCAGGACTTCTTCTGTAATTTCTCCACCTTCGTCTACAACGAGAACGCCATTGTCGGTCTCAATGCGACGGCTTGCTTTTTTTCCCAAAAGAAATTTACGCGTTTTTTCTTCAATCTTGCGTGAATAAGCGTCCACTTCCGGAGCCGGTTCTGACGGAGTTTCTTCTGCCACTTTGGTTTCTTCTACTTTAGGAGCCTCCACCACAGGCGCCGGAGCGTCAGCAGGAGTCACAACAGGAGCTTCTGCCACAGGGGCCGGAGCTTCCACAACCGCCGGAGCAGCCTGTTCTTCCGAGGCATCCCGAATAAACAGCACATCTTTGCCCAAAGTGATGATATTTTCCAGCAACACCTGTTGGCTATCGCCATTATCTACAGTGTATTCACACACGGCAATTTTGCCGTCATTTTCAACCATGAAGTCCGTAACCCGCCCTAAAATGCGACCAGCCGTAGTAACCACTTTGGTCCCGATTACAGAAGTATTGGCCACCAACAGCGGCTCAATATCCGGAAAATCCGCAACTCCCACCACATTATCACTGGATTCAACGGTAACGGCAAACTCGCCTAAACCAGCTACCGCTTTGGCCGGCAGCAGTTTCGCCCCTAAATACCATTTGCCGTCATCAATCAAAAATGCTTCTACTGACTTGGCTGCAGCATTAATGATGAATGCTTTAATCGTTCCCAATTCCTCGCCTTCACGAATACTAAATACTGGCAAGCTTAAAATTTCTGTGCTTTTTTTCATAAATGAAACCCCTCCCGCATATGTATAACATAAAAATGGAATCCCCGTGTAATTTATTGCCGACTGCGCCATTGCTGATAGATGGTTTCAACCTTCTCCAGCACGGAAGCCGGTATCGCTTCCGGCGCAACCGTCTCAAGTTTAAGCTGGCGCAATACGCCAAGGAAAATTTGCAAATATCCTAAGGTTTGTTGAATATCTTTTTGCCATACAGACTGCTGCCTTACTTGCGGCAAGGCCAGAGCGGCTTGTAGCGCTGCAATGGCTTCCTCCCAACGTCCATACCGTTTCAGCAAGGCGCCTTCTTCTATGAGCAAAAAAGGCAATTCTTCATCGTCAACAAACTGCGCCAGTCCTGCTTGCAGCACTTTTTGTGCAGTTTGCCAAGAGCCGGCTTCGCGAAACTTCCAGGCTTCCTCCAAACAGGCATCAACACTGGTGAACGCAGCCGGAATTTCTTCCTCTGCTTGCTCCGCAAATTCCAGTTTTTCCGTTGCCGAAATCTCTTGAGGTTCTTCCGACAAAGACGACTCCACTACTGGCATGGGGGCCGTAAATTCTTCAGATACAACTATTGGATCCACTTCTGCGGCAACAACAACTGAGGTTGTTGCCATTTTCTTAGGTTCCGTCTCAGGCAGTTGGGTCGTTTCAGGCTCTGCCGCCGTCACTACGGACGGGGATGCTACCGCTTCAACTCTCTTTTCCACAATCTGCGCTGGTGTTTTACGTTTTGTCCGCAAACGTTTTTTGTCAGCAAGGTTCGCTCCCGCCGCCCCAGTAGTAGCCACTTCTTCTTTCTGTATCTTGGAGGCCGTCTTTTTTCTTGTTGCAAGAAGGTCCCCTTGTACTTCCTCCTGCGCGGGCAATGGTCTTTCCGGCTTGTCCATAACAAACTGCGCTATTGCCGGTTCTTCCTGCTGTTTCTCTTCCACCGGACTAGGCGAGGATTGATCCAAAATCGACGCGTCAGCAACAGGCAAAACAGCAACGGCCGACATAGCAGGCATACAGCCAGGCAGTTTAGCAGCCATCCAAGCGCCGCCAACAGCACAGGCAACCAAAATGACAAAGGTCATTTCCAAGTTAGCCCAACTCAATAAAAGCCGCGGCAAGACCGCAGCCAATACAATTGCACAGCCGGCACAAAACAATACAGTTCTCCAAGAAAGCTGCCATTGCGGAAATTTTTTGCCTAATAAAGCTACCAACGAAGCCATGAGCAGCACAACAAATGAAATAATAAGAAAAAAAGCCACGTCAACCACCGCTATCATAAAATGGATCTTTCTATTTGCCTATTCTACACAATCAGTAAATTTCCTTTCTTTTTTCAAGAAAAAGAAAGACCTTTATCTTCCAATTCTTGCGCAGCGCCCATGCAAGCTAAAACGGCATGCTCAAAAGTGAGGCCGCCTTGAAGATAGACAGCATAGGGTTCGCGCATCGGCGCATCAGCGCTCAGTTCAATGGACGCCCCTTGGACAAAGGTTCCCGCCGCCATGATTACAGCATCTTCATAGCCCGGCATACCGCTTGGTTCCGGACGAACATGCGCATCAACCGGCGAATACTTTTGAATTCCCTGACAGAAGGCCACGACCCGTTCCGGCGTCCCCAAGGTAATCGCCTGGATAATGTCTCCTCGCGGCACCGACCAGTGCGGCAAGGTCTTATAACCTAAGCACTCAAAAAAAGCAGCGGCAAAAATAGCTCCTTTTACCGCTTGAGCGGTTGTATGTGGTGCTACAAACAAGCCCTGATACAATAAGCGGTTACCTCCTAAAGAAGCCCCTAATTCCGCCCCAATACCCGGTGCAGTTAAGCGAAAAGCAGCCAATTCCACTAAATCTCGCCGACCTGCAATATAACCGCCTGTCGGCGCCAAACCGCCGCCAGGGTTTTTAATCAACGATCCGGCCATGATGTCAGCGCCGACCGCTGTCGGCTCCTGTACTTCCACAAACTCGCCGTAACAATTATCAACAAAGCAGACGCAGTCCGGAGCAATAGCCTTGACCGCCGCGCAAGCAGCGGCAATTTCAGCCACCGTCAACGTCGCCCGAAGGCTATATCCCCGCGAACGTTGAATCAGCACCATTTTTGTTTTTGAATTCACAAAATCTGGTAGATGTTCCACGTCGATGCCGTCAGCGGGCATGGGCATTTCCCGATAGGACACGCCAAATTCCTTCAAGGAACCGGGAACTTCTCTCTCATGACCAATAACGCTTTGCATCGTATCGTAGGGCGCCCCAGTCAAGGAAACCAGTTCATCCCCTGGACGCAAAACTCCAAACAGAGAGGTAGCCAAGGCATGCGTACCGGAAACAAACTGCGTCCGCACCAGCGCCGCTTCTGCTCCGCACAAGGTTGCCCAAGTCTCTTCCAGGGTTTCTCGTCCTGCATCGTTATAGGCGTAACCGCTCGTCGCCCGAAAATGATAATCCGAAACTCGATGGCGGCGAAAAGCGTCCAATACTCTTAACGTATTGGTTTCAGCGATCTGATCCACTTCTTTGGCCATTGCCGCCATCTGCAGCAGCGCCTTTTCCCTCGCCGCCTGAATTTTAGTACTAAATCGATTCAATCTACCTGTTCCTCACTCTCATCCACTGTTCCTTGTACAATACAATATTGACTCCAAAACGACTCTGCCCATAAAGGAATCTCCGCCTGCACCCGAATGCCTTCCGGGGCATATTCGCAGGCAGTAACTTTGCCATCCTCATGCAGTTTATGCAACAGACCGCTCTGCTCATACGGCAGGCACAGCTCGCGCCGCACACTGCGGCGTTTTACTTTAGCGGCTACGGCCAGGAGCAACTCGTTTAGACCTGTTTTTTGCAGCGCTGAAACTAAAAATGCGTCACCTCGCCGCAGAAGACGCTCGACTACCGCAGGCTCTCCCTCTTCCATGCGATCGGCTTTGTTAAAAACAAGCAGCATGGGCTTTTCTGCAACCTTCAATTCCTTGAGCACCTCGTAAACAGCCTGTTCTTGCGCTTCTCGCTGCGAATGACTGGCATCCACCACATGAAGCAATAAATCGGCTTCTACCACTTCCTCTAAGGTGGCGCGAAAAGCCGCGACCAGTTGGTGCGGCAGTTTTTGAATAAAACCGACAGTATCGGAAAAAAGAATTGTTTCACCGTTAGGCAGCAGCACGCTGCGCGTCGTCGGATCCAAAGTCGCAAATAACTTATCCTCCGCCAACACGCCTGCGTCAGTTAGAGCGTTCAGCAACGTCGATTTTCCCGCATTGGTATAGCCTACCAATGCGATCAACGGTATTTCATTGTCCTTACGGCGCTGGCGCTGCTGCTGGCGTTGCTGCAATACCTGAGCCAATTCTCTTTCGATATCGCTGATGCGCGTCCTCACCCGCCGGCGGTCTACTTCCAGCTTGGTCTCACCAGGACCGCGCGTACCAATGCCGCCGCCCAGCCGCGACAGTTCCGTTCCCTTGCCGCTAAGCCTAGGCAGGCGGTACCGCATTTGAGCAAGCTCCACCTGCAGCTTGCCTTCTCTAGAATGCGCCCGTTGAGCAAAAATATCCAAAATCAGCGCTGTACGGTCGATGATTTTAACGCCAAGAGACAGTTCCAAATTACGCTGCTGCACTGGCGTCAGCTCATCATCAAAAATGATGACATTTGCATCCATCTGCTGCCGCAGCAAAGCCAATTCCTTGACCTTTCCTTGGCCGATAAACAAAGCCACATCCGGACGATCCCTTTTTTGCCGTATAACGCCCTTTACCTCCACGCCGGCTGTTTCCGCTAACTGTGCCAATTCTTGCAGAGAAGCGTCCAAGTCCCAACTATTATTACCGGTTTCCAAGCCAACCAGCAAGGCCTGTTCGCTTTCCTCCATGACATGTCCCAAAGTCGTCTGCTGGGCCAAAAAACGTTCTAGTTGCAAAATCCAACGCGAAAAAGGCAAGGCCATTAACTGCTCTAAAGAAAGCGGACCTTCTTCCTGCCATTCGTCTTCACCCGTTAAAAAAGCAAGCATACACAAGGCGGTTTCCGGTTTAGGCGCAGCTAGAGCAACCATCACATCAAAACGCAAATCTCGCAGCGAGCTGCCATCAGCCGCACTAAGGCGGCAATCGCCTCCCGGATGCGTATGGATGCACCGAATGCCAGAAAGTCGTTGTTGACCGCGGCGGCCGCGCACCTCCGGCAGGTCTACCGTGTAGGAATCGCCCAAAGCTACCGCCACAACCCGGCCACGGCGATTGCAATAAACAGCAACCTCTCGGTTCAGCAATTGGCTAAGCTGCAGCATCTGTTCCGCCATTTCTCTGCTGATGATCTGATCGGACGGCACTGTCAGTTCGTATAACTCTTCTAGTTGGGCCAACAGCGATTTGCGAACTCCCTGGATATCCCCCAATACCTTTGCCACGTCTTCCCACCATCCTTTTCGGTTCAAAGACGCTTATGAAACCACGGCTATTCTATAGCGTTCGCGTTTCCTGTCGTCTCCCTTTGTTTTTCCACAAAACCATGCTGAAAGGATCTGAACGGAGTAATCGTGGAAATAGCATGTTTGTAAACCAGTTGCTGCTTCCCATCACTGTCTAAAATAACAGTAAAATTGTCAAATCCTTTAACAAGACCTCTTAATTGAAAACCATTGACCAAATAGATGGTCACAGGATTATTTTCTTTCCGCACCTGATTTAAAAAACTGTCTTGCAGGTTCATCGGTTTTGCAAGCATTGCAACTCCCCCTTTTCTCTCTGAAGAACCATTGCTGCATCTGTACTCGCGGTGCAACATTGCTTCCATAACTTATATTAATTCGCCCTAGCTGCAAGGACTTCCTGTTTTCTCCCAACGCCGGACCAGAGAAAATACTTCTTCTCTCCAATCGTTTTGCCCAACATCGAACCATTGCACATAGGGCATACGCTTGAACCAAGTAAATTGCCTTTTGGCAAAATGCCGCGTATGTTTCTGTATGATTGCCACAGCCTCGTCTAAAGAGTACTGCCCCTGCAAATGGGCAACCATTTCCTTATAACCAATTCCTTGCATCGACTGGCAGGCCGGATCCACCTGCGCTGCCAACAGTTGTCTTACTTCTTCCTCCAGCCCAGCTGCCGCCATGCGCTCCACTCTTTGATCAATGCGCCGATATAAGGAGCCTCGCTCCATAGTCAGCCCGATAACCAACGATTGCTCCAGCCAAGGACTTGTAGGGCCTGCTTTTTTTCCCTTACTTAGTGTATCCCCGCCCTGACGAGCCACTTCCAATGCCCGAATGACACGCCGCAAATTATTGGGATGCAGTCTTGCCGCACTGGGCGGATCCGCTTTTTGCAGCAGTCTGTGCACCGCTTCATTTCCCTCTGTTTGCGCCAACGCTTCCATCTCCACGCGAAATGAAGCGTCCTCTGCCACTTCGCTAAACACATATCCTTCTAAAAAAGCCTGGACATAAAGCCCAGTTCCTCCGGCCAATACCGGCAGACGCCCCCGAGCCTGGATATCTCTAATCACAGCCCCGGCCTGTTCACTAAAGCGCACGGCGTCATAAGGCTGGTTTGGCTCTAAAATATCGATCAAATGGTGCGGAACCTCCCGGCGCTCTTTTAACGAAGGCTTGGCCGTGCCAATATCCAAGCCCCGATACACCAGCATAGAATCCCCGGAGACAACTTCGCCGCCATGGCGCAGAGCCAATTCTACCGCCAAGTCGGTCTTGCCTACAGCAGTCGGCCCCAACACCACCAACAAGCGTTCCTTCATATACCGGCTCCCTTCAAAATTCCATAGCGCACGCGACTGTAACGACCACCGGAAAAGTCTTGAATACCCAGACGTTCCCATTCCGGACTATGCGCCGCCTCTTTGATTACCACACGGCGCCGCGCCACCCGACAAGCTTCCTGCAGCAAATCCCGGCTTAAAGGCCGTCGATCGGCAATCTGGTGTAACGGCTGCATATTGGAGCTTCCTTGCACAGAGTAGCGAAACATCGGATCCAAATACACTGCATCTACCGCTCCGGCAGACATGTCTTTTAAGACATCCAACGCGTCACCGCACTGAGCTTCAATCCTCCTCATAGCAGCTTCAAGAGCCGGATTCAACCCTACGGCATGCGCCAAACCATGGGAGGTAATCATAGCCACCCAAGGAGATTTTTCCACTCCTAAAATTTTGCCTGTTTCACCTACGGCAAGGCTCATCAAAACGGCATCCGCCCCCAAGCCAAGAGTTCCATCCAGCACGGTTTCCCCTGCCTGCAGCGCTAACGCCTGTACCAGCGGATCCTGACCACTTCTTTCCCACTGCAACGCACGCAAGGCCGCCATACTGGGATGGTAAAAGTAGCGCCAGCCAATTCCCTCAATGACGGGTCCGTCAACGGAAAAAACCACCAATTTTTCTACGCCTTCTTGTTGGCGAAGCTTTGCCAGCGATAATTCTCCCCGTACGACATACTGGCCTCCCCAACATTCAGCGAACTTCTTGGCTTCTCCTACTAAAAATGTCCCTGCATTCCGCGCCGTAGTCACTCGCAATTCATCCATCATGCTCTATTAACAGCCCTCTCAGTGCTTCCCTTAGGTTCTTTTAAACCAGCGCATTAGCTCTGTCTCTCCAAAGCGCACCATCACAGGGCGTCCGTGCGGGCAGCTATACGGCAGCGTCGTTTGCGCCAATTGCTCTAAAAGGCGCTCCATCTGCCGTTGATTCAGCTCTTCGCCAGCGCGGATTGCCGCGTGACACGCCGCCGTCTCAAACACCATGTGCCGCAGCTGCGCCGCTGTCGGCTGCTGCATTTCCTCTAAGTGCGCCAACAACTCCCGCAGCATTGTTTCCGCAGAAGTTCCTGTCAAATCCGCCGGCAGTTCCAGCAGCCTCGCCGTTCCAGGGCCAGCCATCTCCAAGCGAAACCCCAGCGATGCCAAAGCCTCTCCGTGTTGTTCCAAAAGAAGCTCTTCTTTTTCATCCACCTCAAGATAAACAGGTACCAACAAGGTCTGTCCAGGCATAGCCGCTGCTTCTCGCACCAATTTATCATAGAGAATACGCTCATGCGCCGCATGCTGATCTACAAGATACATTTGATCCTGGTCTTTGGCGACAATATAGCAAGACAAGACCTGCCCCAAAACCTGCAACGGTTCGGCTGCCTTCGTTTCGTTCGCCATCGTTTCCCGAGGCAAAGAGGCTACTGTTTTCACTTGGCTGTCTTCAACTATCGTCTCGTCCACAACCAAGGAGGTCTCCGCCTCTATTAATTCAGACTTTGTTTCCGGTTCCGCTTTTTCAAAAGATGCGCTCACCGTTGTCGACGTAACTTGCGGCGCTTTATACGCCGGAATGCTTTCCGCCGCTGTTACCGGACGCTGCCGTTCTGCAGGAGGCTTAAAAATAGGCCGATACGGCTCCGGCAATGGTTGCGGCTGTATAGACGCTCCTTGGGATGCCGGAGCCAACGGCTTGACCGGTGGATTTTGAAAATCAAAAGCTTGCGGTTCCTCTTTAGGACGGGGCGCAACCAGCGGCGCCGCCTGGCGCAACTGCTCTGCCGCCGGCCTGGTCAGGCAAACGGCAACAGCCTTATAAACGGCCCGAAAAATATCTTGCTCATTTTTGAATTTCACTTCGCTTTTTTGAGGATGCACATTGACGTCAATATCTTCCGCCGGCACATCAATACGGATAACCGCCAAGGGAAAGCCGGTCTTCGGAAGCACCGAATGATAGGCATTATCCAATGCCTTACTCAAGGCGCGGCTTTGCACCACCCTGCCATTAACCAAGAAGGTTTGCCATTGCCGACTGCTGCGTAAAAGAGTGGGCTGCCCTAAAAATCCCCGTAGGCTGATTCCCTCCTGAGCGTGGCTCAGCTCCAAGAGCCCCGCGCCTGCCTCCTTGCCATACAGAGAAGCAATCACATCTTCCAGACGCCCGCTGCCATTCGTGCTAAGAACCAAACGCTGGTTATTAATCAGGCGAAAGGCCACCTCCGGATGTGACAAGGCAAGGCGCGTTATAATGTCGTGAATTTGGGAGCTTTCTGTAGCCGGTTTTTTCAAAAACTTGAGGCGAGCCGGGAGATTAAAGAAAATATCCCGCACTAAAATAGTGGTGCCCACGCCGCCTCCCGCTTCCGTCACTTCTAGCGTTTGGCTTCCTTCCATAACAATTTGCGTCGCCAAGGCGTCATCTTGCCGCCTCGTAGTCAAGGTAAAGCGTGAAACAGACGCAATGCTCGGCAATGCTTCGCCCCGGAATCCCAGGCTGGCTATGTGGTATAGATCATCAGCGCTGCGTATTTTGCTGGTAGCATGGCGCAGCATAGCCGTTTGAGCATCCTTAGCGCTCATACCCCAGCCGTCATCGCTGATGCGAATGCTTTCACAGCCTCCGCCTGCGATCTCTATCTCTATATTGCTACTTGCGGCGTCAATTGCATTTTCCACCAGTTCCTTAACTACCGACGCCGGTCTTTCTACCACTTCGCCAGCGGCGATTTGGTTTGCTGTATGCTCGTCTAATACCTGTACAATGTCTTCCATGCCTAGCGCCCCATTTCTTCCTTGGCCTGATTTTGCAGGCGGAACAGCGTATTCAGCGCCTCAATGGGCGTCAGGCTCATTACATCGAGTCCTAAAAGTTCCTCTGTTAAAGCGCTGCCAAACAACGTAAGCGGCGGCTCTTCTTTTTTTGCCGCCGGCGCAGTTATTTCTCTGACGGCGCAGGTCTCCAGTTCCGCCAACACTTCTTTGGCCCGTTGAATGACCTTGGACGGCAAGCCTGCCAACTGCGCCACATGAATGCCGTAACTTTTGTCAGCACCGCCTGGCACAATACGCCGCAAAAAAACAACATTATTTCCTTTTTCTCGCACCGCAACGGAATAATTGCGAATGCCGCTCCAAGCATTCTCCAATTCTGTCAGTTCGTGATAATGCGTAGCAAAGAGCGTTTTGCAGCCAATCTGCTTCTTGATGTATTCCACTACAGCCCGGGCGATGCTCATACCGTCGAAAGTACTAGTTCCCCGGCCGATTTCATCAAGAATAACCAAACTGCTTTTCGTAGCGTGACGTACAATGGCGGCTACTTCATTCATTTCCATCATAAATGTACTTTGACCGGTTGCCAAATCATCACTGGCTCCAACGCGGGTAAATATCCGATCCACCGGTGAAATAACAGCGCTGCGTACAGGCAGAAAGCTGCCAGCCTGCGCCATAAGCACCAGCAGGGCCACTTGGCGCATATACGTAGATTTCCCCGCCATATTCGGTCCGGTAATAACCATAACGTCTTCCACGCCAGGAAAAAGCTGCGTATCGTTAGGTACAAACAGTTCCCCCTTGAGCAACCGTTCGACGACCGGATGCCGTCCGTCTTGAATCTGGATGCTGCCGTTTTCTTCCAGGCGAGGACGCACGTATTGATGACGAACTGCCGCATCGGCAAAGCTATGCAGCACATCCAGTACAGCCACGCGCCGCGCCGTAGCCTGCAGTCCGCAAAGCTCTTCTTTTACCCGATCCCGCAAGCGGCAAAACAAATGATATTCCAGTTGCACAATTCGCTCTTGGGCGCCTAGAATTTTAGTCTCAAATTCTTTTAATTCCGGAGTAATATATCGTTCGGCATTAGCCAGGGTCTGTTTACGCTGAAAATAAGCAGGCACCGCCGCGGTATTGGCGTGGGTAACCTCCAAATAGTAGCCAAACACCTTGTTATAGCCAATCTTTAATGAACGAATGCCTGTTTTTTCCTTCTCCGAACGTTCAAATTCTTCAACCCAGCATTTGCTGTCCCGAGCCACTTCCCGCAGTTCGTCCAGCTCACTGTCATAACCGCCGCGAATCATGCCGCCTTCGCGCACGGAAACAGGAGGCGACTCCACAAAAGCCGCCCCAATCTCTTGGGCCAATTCCGCATGACTTTCCCATGTCGCGTATAGCTCGCGCAGCAAAGGACTCTGCGCCTGGTTCAGTACCTCCCGCAGCGCAGGCAGTTGCGCCAGCGACTGGGACAAGGACACCAGATCCCTCGCATTGGCGGTTCCCAGCTCCACACGAGTGACAATGCGCTCGAAATCATAAATTCCTTCCAGCGCCTCAATCAACGCCTGCCGCAACAGCGGCGCGCCAGTCAATTCTTCTACCGCCTCATGGCGTCTGGTGATGTCTTTTTTATAACGCAGCGGCTGCTCCAGCCAGTGCTTCAGCAGTCTGCCGCCCATGGCAGTGCGCGTAAAATCCAGCACCTGCAGCAGCGTTGCTTTTCTGCCGCCGTCGCGAAGGTTGCGGGTGATCTCCAAGTTGCGCAGCGTCGAAGCATCCAGCAGAAGATATTGCTGCTGCGTCTGTTCCGCCAAACGATTGATATGCGCTAAATCAGTTTTGACCGTTTCATGCAAGTAGCACAAAAGATGTTCGACTGTTTGCACCGCTTCCTTATCGCTGGGCTGCTCCTGCGGCGCAAAGTGCTGTTTTACAAAAGACGCAGCCTCCGGCGCAAATGCTCGCTGCTCCGGGCGGCAGTATAAGCGGTCCTGAGAAAACTCGTCCAGCTCCGCCCAATAACTCAAATGCCCGGACACAATAATCTCCTTAGGTTGCAGACGATACAAGGCATCCCATAAAAGCGGCTTTTCTCCTTCACCGTCCATGACGCTCCAAAAACATTCTCCTGTGGATAAATCCGCCGCCGCTAAATACACGCGTCCGGTTTCTCCTTCCCGGACAAGCGCTAAATAATGGTTGCTCTTTTCGCTCAAGGACACTTCTCCTAAAAAAGTTCCTGGTGTCACAATGCGCACTACTTCGCGCCGCACCAAGCCTTTAACTTGTTTAGGATCCTCAACCTGTTCGCAGATGGCCACCTTATAGCCTTTTTGGACTAGCCGCGCCAAATAGTTTTCCGCCGCATGATAGGGAATACCGCACATGGGAATGCGTTTCCCTTGTCCGCCCTCCCGCGAAGTCAAGGTGATTTCTAATTCACGTGAAGCCAGCTCCGCATCTTCAAAAAACATTTCATAAAAATCGCCTAAACGAAAAAAAAGAATCTCCTGCGAATGACGGCTTTTCACGTCTCTATATTGTTCCAGCATCGGCGTATAGGCTGTCGCCATAACCAGTTCCCCCTTTGGTTACACTGATTCCCCTTTAAGAATCCAGGTCTGCGCCTTGGTAATGCGCACTTGGATTAAATCTCCCGGTTTTTGCCCTTCTTGATACGGCCACAGTACCAATTTGTTGCCGCGGGTCCGTCCGCACCATTGTTTGGGATTGGTTTTACTAGGACCCTCTACCAGTATTTCTTGACAAGTGTGGAGTAATTTTTCATTGCAGGCTAGCGCCACTTTTTCCTGCGAAGTCAGCAAACGCTGCAATCGTTCCTTCTTCACAGTCAGCGGCACCTGCTCTTTCATCTCAGCAGCCGGAGTTCCGGAGCGGCTGGAGTATAAAAAGGTGTACGAAGCATCAAAGCCAACCTCATCCACTAACGCTACTGTATCGGCAAACATTTCCTCGGTCTCTCCAGGAAAGCCGACTATCAAATCGGTAGTTAAAACTGCGTCAGGCACGGCAGCCCGCACTTTGCGCACAAGCTCCAGATACTCCTCCCGCGTATAACCTCGGTTCATTTGACGCAGAATGTCATTGTTCCCTGCTTGAATCGGCAGGTGAAAATGTGTAGTAATATGCTTGCTTTTGGCCACAGCCTCAATCACCGCATCATCCATGTCACGCGGATGCGACGTCATATAACGAATGCGCAGCAGGCCGGGAATCTCATCTAATGCTTGCAGCAACGCCGCAAAGGTATCGGACGTCCCTTTCCCATAGGAGTTTACATTTTGTCCCAACAGGGTAATCTCCTGATAGCCTTCAGCCGCCAGGCCCCGCACCTCTTCCACAATATCAGTTAGCGCCCGGCTGCGTTCCCGCCCCCGAACATAAGGAACAATGCAATAGGTGCAAAAATTATTGCACCCAAACATGATCGGCACCCAAGCGGCTACGCCGCTTTTGCGCACCACCGGCAGTTCTTCAACAATTTGCGCTTCCGACTCTGCCAGCACCGCCCTTTCGCCAGTGCGCTGTTCCCCCAGCCATGCGGCCAAATGATGGATCATATTGGTCCCCATGACCAGATCCACATGGGATGCTTTGCGCAAAATGCGTTCCTTATCCTTTTGGGCCATGCAGCCTGTAATAATAATGCGCACATGAGGACGTTCCTGTTTATGCCGCTTCAACTCGCCAATTTTTCCGTATATCTTTTTCTCGGCGCTTTCCCGTACACAGCACGTATTAATGACAATTACGTCCGCCTCTTCCAGGTTGTCTGTAGCCAGATACCCTTGAGAAGCCAGCTGTCCGGCCATTTTCTCCGAGTCATTTTCATTCATTTGGCATCCATACGTCAAGATGCAATAAAAACCGTTCATGGCAACTCCTTTACGTACCTCTTAATACTAAAAGTCTATCTTTTCTATTATAGCCGCAAATCTCTTCGCTGTAAAAGCGTCGCTAAAAGAAAAACGCTTTCTTGGAAGTCTTTTACAGGCCTCAAGAAAGCGTCCGTATGCTTTACTTCTTTTTGTTTAAAGCCATGCGTAGGCCCATGCAAATGACAAATACGCCGAAAAAACGACGCAATGTCTCGGGCGGAATAGTCTGCACCAGATCTGAGCTGGCTAAGGCCCCGACAACAGCGCCAAGAGCCAGCAACGCCGCCACCTTATATTTTACAATTCCTTGATGATGAAAGTGCCATAACCCCGTCAAGGCAGTAGGAATGATCACAACAAGAGAAATCCCCTGCGCTGCATGCTGTGGAATTCCCATAAGGAATACCATCATTGGCACCAGAACCATGCCGCCGCCGACCCCCATAAGACCACTCAAAATACCGGCCGATACCCCTGCCAAGGCAATAACCGCCAACGCTTCCATCAGCCGCCCACCACCATTCGCAGTCCTACAAGAACCAAAAATACGCCAAACATACGTTTAAGCTGCGCTGCGGGGATCTTAGACATCCAGCGCGAGCCCAACGCGGCGCCAACAACACTGCCTACCGTCAACATGGCCGCAACAGTAAAATCCAGTTGTCCATGCAAACCATAGATGGCCGCACTGGAGGCCGCAGTCGGAATGATTACCGCCAAGGACGTAGCATGCGCTTCATGCTGAGACAAGCCAAGCAAGGAGACCATGACAGGAACTAATACCATACCGCCGCCTATACCGAGCATGCCGCTTAATACTCCAGCCAAAACTCCATAAAGCACAACACGTACTGCAGACCCTTCCATAGCCGCCTTCCTCACTTTCCTTGAATCTATCAATCCATGCTTAAGCTGCGCACTACTAAATTAACCTCGGAAACCGTCATGCCTGTCGTGTATTCGACTGCTTCGCGAATACGCCGCTGCACTTCCGGCAACTCCTGCTGAATTACCGTACCAAAGCGCACCACCAATTCCGCGGTAATTTGTACTCCTTTATCCTTTTCTTTGCGGATTTGCACTTTCCCTACTTTGCTGATAAAAGTCTCTTCCAATGCTTCTTTCTGCGTCACCGCCACCAGCACATCGTCGGCAATCAAGAGCTTGCCATAGTAACTAAAAGTAGGCCGAACAATCGACTTTTCTCCCAGTTTGCGCCGCGCCGCTGAAGAGCGTCGGCTGAAAATTTCCAGCGAATCCACCAAATAACCGGAAAAATGCGGCTTTAGCTCAATAGTAGGCACAGGAATAATATGTTTTCCCTCCCGCAGCCTTGCCTTACGAGCCTTAGCTATTTCCGTCGGACTGGCAATTTCTTCAATGCGAATAATCTTTTGAATGGAAGGCAGTTTAAGAACTCTAACAATTTTCTCTACCATACCTTCGGAGGTTCCCAGCACCAAAATGCGCTGCGGTTTAACCTTCTCTATCGCCTCTCGGACTTCGGCGGCATGCTCCGGATCCGTAAAAATAGCTCGCCGCACTGCGCCAATTTTATTTGGCTCCTTTTTAGCCGATTTGCCTGCAATAATTTTACTATCCTTAATGAACAAACCATCGTCAATCAAGGCATCTGCAGCCTGTTCATGTGCGACAATCAAGGCCCGATGACTCTTGCCGGTACCACTCGGTCCAACGAATGCAAACACGTCCATAGCATGCCTCCTTTCAAAAAGTCTCTGTTTCTATCACCTTACTGGAAATGCTGTCGCTTTGTCAAGGAATAAGAAAAACCGTCAGCAGTGTTATAGTTTCCGTTTCTCCATAGCCGCTTGCAAGGCAGGAACAACGGTATCAGGCGCTTGGAATACGCCAAGCTTTTCCGGAAAACGTCCGGGAATAGCGTGAAAATCAGATCCGCCTGTAGCCAACAGCCCGACATCCTGCGTCCAAGCAAGATATTCCTTTTGTTGTTGCGGTGTATGCATCGGGTGAAATACTTCCAACCCTTCAGCGCCAGCAGCCAACACCTTTTTTACAAGCTGATCGTCTCCTGCCAGCCCCGGATGCGCCATTACCGCTACACCGCCAGCCGCGTGAATCAGTTCGATCACCTCAGGATATTTCAGGCGCCGATGCGGCACATAGGCTGGCCCGTTTTTATGCAAAAGCGCATGAAACACTTCTCCGACAGTAGCAAAAGCGCCCATAGCCACCAAGGCTCTTGCCACATGAGGCCTGCCGATAGAACCGCTACCCGCTTGAGCTGCCACGTCCTCCAGAGTCAAAAAATAACCAAGCCGTCTCAGCTTGTCCACCATTTCTCCCGCCCTGTTTTGACGGCTTTGCGCCAATAACGCCAGTTCCCCTTGAAAAGAAGGCAGTCGCCAATCCATGCCATAGCCCAAAACATGCACTTCATGCCCTGGAATATCCGTACTGAACTCAATGCCAGGAACAAAGCTCAAGCCTGCAGGCCAGGCAAAAGCTTCCGCTTCTTCCAGAGCCTGGGTAGTATCATGATCAGTAATCGCAATCATCTTCAGCTCAGCAGCGACAGCCGCTTCATAGACTTGCAGCGCTGTCCACTGCCCATCTGACGCCAGCGTATGAATATGCAGATCTACGCTCATAATCACACCAGGCCCTTGGCGATTTCCAGCAATGTAAGCACACCCGCGCCGCTGCCGCCTTTCACCCAAGCGCCGGACGTTTTAAGCAATGTAGCGGTGCCGGCGATATCCAAATGAGCCCAAGGCGTTTCTTTGGCAAAAGCGCCGATAAATAGACCGCCGGTAATCATACCACCATAGCGCCCGCCGGTATTTTTCAAATCCGCTACATCGCTTTTCAATAATTCCGCATATTCTTCGTCATGCGGCATCAGCCAAGTTTTCTCTCCTGCACGCTCGCTAGCGGCCACAATCAAATCGTTCCAGGCTGAATCATTGCCCAAAAGACCACTGCGAACTCGTCCCAAAGCCACCATGCAGGCGCCGGTAAGAGTCGCTACATCAATAATGCGCTGCGCCCCCTCGTGCCGAGCGTAAGCCACAGCATCTGCCAAAATAAGCCGCCCTTCCGCATCGGTGTTGATCACTTCAATTGTCTGCCCGTCCATGGCCGTTACTATATCTCCCGGTTTTAAGGCTTTGCCGGAAGGCATATTTTCTGTACAAGGAAGTACCGCCAAAAGATTCACTGGCAATTTTAAAGCGGCAATTGCATCCATAGCCGCCAGCACGGCAGCCGCCCCGGACATGTCGTCTTTCATCTCCTGCATGCCTTCACCCGGCTTTAGGCTGATGCCGCCACTGTCAAAAGTAATGCCTTTGCCTACAAAAGCGGCATCCCAAGGCTTACCTTTAACGCCGCCGCAATAGCGCATTACAATAAGACGCGGCGGCACATCACTGCCCTGAGCCACAGCGCTCAACGCCCCCATACCGGCAGCTTTTATTCGCTTAGCGTCCCAAACATCTACGTCCATGCCGTGAAGCGTCGCTAAGCGCTGCGCTTCTTCCGCCATCTTTTCCGGTGTCATGACTGCTGCCGGTTGATTGACCCAGTTTCTAGCTTGCAGCACAGCTTCCGCGGTTACCGTGGCATTTTGCAGCGCCTGCTCCAGCGCAGGAGTTACCGTATGCCGAGTTTGAAGAAATAAGGTCTGCAGCACGGGTTCTTTCTTTTTGCTCTTGTAGCAGTCGAAACGATATCCTCCCAGGATAGCTCCCAAAGCCGCTTCATAGGCACTCTCCTCCAGAGTCAAGCCCAGCTCATCAAGAAAAACAACACTTTGAGAAACTTTAGCCTTCTCCAGTGCGCGCACCGCCTGCCCCAAGCAAAACCGAACCGCCTGGACATTTAGCTTTTCGCGTTTGCCAAATTGCAGCAAAAGAATATCAGGCAAATCCTCCTGGCAAGAACGGAGTAAAAAGCTATCGCCCTTGTCATTGCAGCAGCTCTCTTGTTGCAACCAAGTATCCAAACGCCCCTGCAGCTTAGCATCTGCTTTCTTGCCTTCTTCCCCCAAGCGCTCCTCTCCTTGGAAAACCGGCAAAATCCAAGAAACTCCTTTTGCCGTGTTCTTTTCAAGCCACTCTATTTTCATCATCATACACCTCTTATAAAAAATAAGAAACCTGTTCAGCGAATGAACAGGTTTTCTCTGAACTCTGTTTCAGCGCGGCTCTACAATCAACTTCATTGCAGTCCGCTCTTCCCCTTCAATCAGAATGTCTGTGAAGGCCGGGATGCAAATTAAATCAACTCCATGAGGAGCGACAAACCCTCTGGCTATGGCAACCGCTTTAACAGCCTGGTTCAGGGCTCCTGCGCCAATCGCCTGCATTTCCGCGCCGCCGCGTTCGCGCAATACCCCTGCCAGCGCCCCTGCGACCGAATTAGGATTCGATTTTGCTGATACTTTTAACACTTCCATTTCTGTTGACCTCCTTTGTCGTATAAAGCCTCGATGTTCGGTACACATAAAGGAGGTATTCGGTTTTAGAAAGCAAAATCCTTTTTCTTACAGAAAAAAATTCAAACAATTTTAACAATCGCAAATTATAAGGCTTCCCGGATACGTCGGAATTCTCGAATACATTTCCGCCGCAAATCAAACTCCACATAAAGACCACATAAAGTAGCCGCCCCAGAGGCCACTTCAAAACGTACCGGCAAGCCGGTTAGAAACTTTTGCAGCACAATGTCTTTGTCCATACCGAGAATGGAATCTTCCGCCCCGGTCATGCCCAAATCACTTAGATAAGCAGTGCCTTTGGGCAATAGCTGCTCATCCGCCGTCTGTACATGAGTATGCGTCCCCACCACGCAAGCTACACGCCCATCCAAATAGTACCCTAGCGCTTTTTTTTCCGAAGTCGCTTCGGCATGCATCTCCACTACAATTAAGTCAGCCCGGGTGCCAATCTGGCGCAGTAATTCGTCTGCCGCGCGAAACGGACAGTCTACCGGCGGCATGTACACGCGCCCCGCCAAATTCACGACCGCAATGCGGGCAAAGGGATTCTCAAACAAGCCCCAACCTCGTCCGGGAGTTCCTGCAGGATAGTTAGCAGGACGCAATAGCCTCGGTTCTGCGTCAATGCACTTGAAAATATCTCTCTTATCCCAAATATGATTGCCGCTTGTCACCACATCAACGCCTTGCTGCAAAAGCTCCTGTAAAATGTCAGGAGTCAACCCTACGCCGCCTGCGGCGTTCTCTCCATTGGCAATGACAAAGTCCAAATCCAACTCACGCCGCAGCTTAGGGATAAGCGTTTGTGCCGCTTGTCGTCCCGGGCGGCCGCAAATGTCACCAACAAATAACAGCTTCAAAACGGCCCCCTTACTGCGTATATACCAATACGCGTCCTTCTTCTCGAATGCCGATCAAGGTTTGCGGCGGCAAACGGCGAATGCTTTGAAACAAACCATCCAAATACTCTTCATCCCCAGGTATTTCTTCTGTTCCCGGCGGCAGCTCCGCTTGATAATCCACAACCAACGCCGCTCCCAGCTGATCCTTCAACACTTCCACCAGCACAGAGATCTCCCCGCGCGACAAGCTGTTCAGGTCCCGTACAACCGTTAAAAAAGTCACGCCTTCATGAAAAGAATATTCAAATTCCATAGTATCGTACGCATATCCCTCTAATAGATGATAGGCGGTCGCACTTTCAAACAGAAGTTCTCCTAATGAACGAGCTCGCTCCTCATCCAAGGTTTCTTGCACAAAAAAAGTCAGATGAAGAACTCGTTCCTCCGCGCCTAACTCCAGATAGCCAATTTCCGGATATCTTGTCAGAATGGCAAATAACAGATTAACCCCTTCCGGAAAGGCTTCTTCCTGCATCACTTTACTCATAATTCTCCCCCTGCCGCCAGCGCTATACGCGCCTTGCAGCCAATCAAACCAGACGGAAAAGAAACGACCTTAAACAAGGTCGTTTCTTTTTCTCTTAGTTATTTTGCGTATTCAACAGCGCGAACTTCCCGAATTACCGTTACTTTAATCTGTCCCGGATATTCCAGTTCGTTCTCAATCCGTTTAACGATATCTCTTACTAAGCGAACCGACGCCAAATCGTCAATTTTTTCAGGTTTGACCATAATGCGTACTTCGCGGCCCGCCTGAATCGCAAATGATTTTTCAACGCCTTCAAAAGATTCAGCGATTTCTTCCAACCGACTCAGACGCTTCAAGTAGCTTTCCAAACTTTCTCTGCGAGCGCCTGGGCGAGCTGCCGAAATAGCATCTGCCGCCGCTACAAGTACAGCTTGCACTGTACGCGGCTCTTCATCGCCATGATGCGCCAAAATGGAGTTAACCACTTCCGGCGACTCACGATATTTCTTCGCCAAATCACCGCCAATGGTGACATGGGACCCTTCCATTTCATGGTCCACTGCTTTTCCCAAATCGTGGAGCAAACCGGCCCGTTTCGCCAGCATAACATCCACACCCAGCTCGGCAGCCATAACGCCGGCCAAGTGAGACACTTCAATAGCATGCTTAAGAACATTCTGGCCATAGCTGGTACGATATTTCAAACGGCCCAACAGCCGAATGATTTCAGGATGCAAACCATGAACGCCGGTTTCAAACGTAGCTTGTTCGCCAGCTTCTTTAATGCGCTGTTCAACTTCCTTCTGCGCTTTTTCTACCATTTCTTCAATCCGTGCCGGGTGAATACGGCCATCGGTAATTAGCTTTTCCAAAGCCAAGCGGGCAACTTCCCTACGCACCGGATCAAAGCCGGAAAGAATAACCGCTTCCGGCGTGTCGTCAATAATCAAATCAATGCCTGTCAATGTTTCCAAGGTACGAATATTCCGGCCTTCCCGGCCAATAATACGTCCCTTCATTTCATCATTAGGCAAGGCCACCACGGAAACCGTAGTTTCCGCAACATGATCGGCAGCACAGCGTTGAATCGCCGCAGACACGATTTCCCGCGCCTTCTTATCGGCTTCTTCTTTCGCCTGCTGTTCTAATTCTTTGATCATAATAGCCGTTTCATGACGAATTTCTTCTTGCGCGCGAGCCAGCAACAATGTACGAGCCTCTTCCGACGACATGCCGGAAAGACGTTCCAATTCCGCCAACTGCTTTTCATAGACCGCATTGATTTTTTCTTGGACGCGTTCTACTTCGCCTTCTTTGCGACCCAAAACTTCTTCTTTCTTTTCCACAGCATCCATTTTTCGATCCAGATTTTCTTCCTTCTGAACCAAACGACGTTCCAGACGCTGTAATTCGCCACGACGTTCCTTACCTTCGCGTTCCATTTCTACGCGCAAACGATGAATTTCTTCTTTGGCTTCCACCAAAGCTTCCTTCTTCCGCGCTTCTCCGGTCCGCTCAGCTTCGTCTACAATTTTCCGCGCCGCTTCCTCTGCAGAGGCAATCTTGGCTTCTGCGGTACTTTTCCGAATCCAATATCCCGCTCCGACTCCGACTGCTCCCATAACAACGGCTGCTGCAATTACTTCGATAATAACTCGACACCTCCTTTTTTTATAAGTACTTCATATGGCTCTAGTTCATCTGTGGTACGGCATCGTTCTCCATGCCGAGACGCATCATGAGACCTCTTGTTATGCATAAAGGAAAAGCCGAGCTATCACTCGGCTTTTGCATCAACAAACCTAAGCATCCCCCCGACATCTCGGCAAGGAAATGACCGTATGGATGTTGTCAACCTCTGGCGAGTTAACGATTTTATTTTACTTGGTTTTTACAACAGTGTCAAG
>CAZKCR010000012.1:0-5513 GCA_964551055.1 uncultured Anaeromusa sp.
ACGTTGACCGAACTGATTGGAGGTACGCCGCTGTTGCGGCTGCAGCATCTGGAAGCGGATACGCAGGCGGAAGTGCTGGTGAAGCTGGAATTCTTCAATCCCGGCGGCAGTGTTAAAGACCGTATCGGCTTCAGTATGATCCAGGCGGCGGAAGAGCAGGGCCTGTTGAAAAAAGACAGCGTTATCATCGAGCCTACCAGCGGCAACACCGGTATTGCACTGGCGTTTGTGGCGGCAGCTAAAGGCTATCGCATCATTTTGGCCATGCCGGATACGATGAGCATCGAACGGCGCAACTTGCTCAAAGCCTATGGAGCGGAATTGGTTTTGACTCCCGGCGCGGAAGGCATGAAAGGCGCTGTGCGCAAAGCCGAAGAATTGGCTGCGGAGATTCCCAATTCCTTTATTCCCCAGCAGTTTCAAAATCCGGCCAACCCTCAGATTCACAAAGAAACTACAGCTCAAGAGATCTGGGATGATACGGACGGCAAAGTCGATATTCTGGTGGCTGGCGTGGGAACCGGCGGTACTGTAACCGGTACAGGCGAAGCGCTGAAGGAACGGAACGCCAAGATTCAGGTCGTGGCGGTAGAGCCGGCTTCTTCACCGGTACTCTCCGGCGGTCAGCCTGGACCCCATAAAATCCAGGGCATTGGCGCCGGTTTTGTGCCGGATGTCTTTAAAGCAGATGTTATTGATGAAATTTATCAGGTGAAAAATGAAGATGCTTTTGCTACGGCGAAGCGCTTGGCGGTGGAAGAAGGACTTTTGATCGGCATTTCCTCCGGTGCGGCGGCGTATGCGGCGCTGCAACTGGCGAAGCGTCCGGAAAACAAAGGCAAGCGCATTGTCGCCATTCTGCCGGATAATGGGGAACGCTATTTGAGTACCCCCGTATTCCAGGACTGAGGAACCATTACCTTATGTACATCTCACGCCAAAACGGCTCCTTTTTTGCCAGCCTTTGTCAGAAAGCCTCGGCATAGCACCGCTATGCCTGTGTTTTCTTTCTCGCCTGACAAGAAAAGTTTCTCGTTTTGGCGGAGTGTTCATTAAGGCTATGGCTCCTCAAATTTTAAAATAAGTATGGGATGGCTAAATAGCATTAGTGATTTTCTGAGAAGAATTCCTGTTGGAAATTGTTACATAAGAAAGGACGATGAGCATGTCGGCAGAAAAAGAACAGCTTTTGGCCGCGTTGGCTGATGCGGTTGTGGAGATGGAAGAAGAAAAGACTGCGGAGCTGGCTAAGGAGTATGTGAATAAAGGCTTTGATGCGTATGAGGGGATTGGTCAAGGCTTGTCGGTAGGCATGGAGCGGGCTGGGCAGCTTTTTGAGGAAGAAGAGTATTTCATTCCAGAGCTGCTTCTTTGCTCAGATGCCATGTATGCCGGGGTAGATGTATTGAAACCGCATATCAAAAAGGAAGCGACCGATGTGCAGCATGGCGTGGTTTTGGGCGTTATTGAAGGCGACACCCATGACATCGGCAAGAATTTGGTAAAAATCATGCTGGAAAGCGCTGGTTATAATGTCGTTGATTTAGGGCGGGATGTGCCGCCTGCGAAATTTATTGCAAAAGCACAGGAAATTGGAGCGAAGATTATTGCTGCCTCTACGTTGATGACGACCACCATGGAAGGGCTGAATGAAATCGTCCGCCAGTTGGATGCGGCAAACATCAGGGAGGAATATAAATTCCTGATTGGCGGCGCTCCTATTTCGCAGTCCTTTGCCGACAAAATCGGCGCCGACGCCTATGCGGACAATGCGGCGGAAGCGGTGCGGCTGGCTAACCAGCTTGTGGGAGGCGCAGCGTAATGTCTAAGGATGTCCTGACGCCTTTGGAACGGCTGCAGGCGTACAATCAGGGGCGGTCCATCGACCGCCTTCCTTGCGTACCCATTGTGGGCAATACAGCCGCCCGGGTTATTGGCGTCAAAGTATCGGAGCTGCGCAACAACGGCGCATTAATTGCCAAAGCGCAGGTGGCGGCGTATCGTCGTTTTGAGTATGACGTTATTCGTATTTTTACTGATCTGTATACCATGGCCGAAGCCATGGGGGCGCAGGTTCATTATCCGGAAGACGAGACGGCGTATTTAAAAGAACCGGCCATTAACGACGTTAGCGAGATTGAGCGCCTGCGTCCTGCGGATCCCTATCGTGACGGCCAACTGCCGCAGCACTTGGAAGCCATCGCGCGGGCGGTAGAGGAAGTCGGTCAAGAAGTGCCGGTAACTGGCGCTGTGACAGGACCGTTTACCAATGCGTCTTTCCTGGTAGGCCCGGAGCAACTGGTACGACTTGTGGGCAAAAATCCGGACGCGGTACATCGTCTGTGTGAGATTTCCCTGGAAAGCTCTTTGGCGTATGCAAAAGCGGTCATTGACAAAGGAGGCATTCCCAGTCTGACCGACGCCATGTCGTCTGGGACGATTATCAGTCCGAAACAATTTGAAGAATTTTCCTTGCCCTACTTAAAGTCGCTCATCGATTATTGTCATTCCCGCGGTAAAGGCGTGACACTGCACATTTGCGGCAAGACTTCGAAAATCTGGAGTAAAATGTGCGATGCCGGTGCGGACTGTTTGAGCATTGACAATGCCGCCAGTTTGCTAGAAGCAAAGAAGCTGGTAGGGGATCGGGTCCGCCTGATGGGCAATGTCAAACCGTCGGAAGTCATGCTGCAGGGGACGAAAGAAGAAGTGCGTCAAGCTGTGCGCGAATGCGTGGCGCAGGCGGGGGACAGCCCGAAAGGGTTGATTGTGGCTTCCGGCTGTAGTTTGCCCACAGAGACTCCTTTCGCCAATATTGACGCGATGCTGGACGCAGTAAGGGAACTGGGCGATCCGAGAACGAATTTGTAATGCGAGGTGTACCGACATGGGGGCATTGACGCCTAAAGAGCGGCTTTTAAAAGTGTTGAATAAACAAGAAGTAGATCGGCCGCCTGTCATTTGTCCTGGTGGGATGATGAATGCGGCGGTTGTAGAAATTATGGAAAAAACCGGGCATGCGTTTCCGGAAGCCCATAGTGATGCATCCTTGATGGCGGCTTTGGCTGCCGATGTAGCGGCGCAAAGCGGTTTTGAAAATTTGGGGCTGCCCTTTTGCCTGACTGTGGAAGCCGAAGCCTTAGGCAGTGAAGTAACCTACGGTTCCTTGATTTGTGAACCGAAGATTACCAGGGAACTCTATGGTTTATCTAAGCAAGTTCGCTTTTTAAATGCGGCGGAGCTGGCCGAAGAGGGCCGGGCTGCCGTGGTGGCGGATGCGGTAGGAATTTTGTCCGAACGCTTTCCGGAGTTGCCGGTGATTGGCAATTTATCGGGGCCGATTAGCACGGCGGCGTCACTGGTTGATCCGATTGCTTTTTTAAAGGATTTACGCAAGGACCCGGAAGCGGCGCATAAGGTGTTGGATTATGTGTGCAGCCTGTTGATTGCTTTTGCGCAAAAAATGGTGCGCCAAGGAGCGGATGTGATTGCCATCAGCGACCCGACGGCGACCGGTGAAATCCTTGGTCCCAAAGTATTTGCGGAGTATGCCATTCCCTATTTGAATCGCGTCATTGACGCGGTGCATGAGGCAGGCGCGCCGGTTATTGTGCATATTTGCGGTGATATGGGGCCTGTGAAGAAACACTTGCCTGCCCTGAAAGCCAATGCCATCAGCACTGATGCGTTGGTGGATCTGCGGAAACTTAAAGAGGAACTGCCGCAATTGACGGCTATGGGAAATCTCAGTACGTATTTGCTGGAATTTGGTCCGGAAGAGCGCGTGGCGAGACGCGCGGCCGTCTTGGTAGAAGAAGGCATTGATATTATTGCGCCGGCCTGCGGTTTGGGTACAGCGACCAAGTTGTCCCATATTCAGGCGATGACCGCTGCGGTGAAAGGAGAAGCGTAATGGGACAGCTTGTTTTTCAACACCAGGGAAAAGACCATACGCTGTCTTTTCAGGCAGGGGAGAGTTTGTTGGCTGTAGCGCGTCGGGAAGGCCTGCTCCTGCCGTCTCCCTGCAATGGCAACGGAACCTGCGGCAAGTGCAACGTGCAGGTGCGTCGTCCGGGAGAAGCAGTACAAGAAGTGTTGGCCTGCCATACGGAGGCGGCCGACGGCTTATATGTGGTGATTCCAGAAGGAAAAGACGGCAGTCAGGTGCAGATCCTGCAAGAAGGGCATGCTTTGTCGGTTGACGTAAAAAGCCGGCTGCGTAAAGAATATATTGCCGCTGAAGATTTTACGCAAGTTTGGGCGGGAGAAGCACTTTTAGGCATTGAGGCCGGAGACACTTCCTCAGAACAGTATGGCGTGGTTGTGGATATTGGCACAACGACTTTGGTAACTGCGTTGTTTGATCTGCAAAGCGGTCGGGAGCTTGCTGCTACATCGGCTCTCAATCCGCAAAGCCATCATGCGCAGGACGTGCTTTCGCGCATTCGCCTAGCTTCAGAGGAGGAAGGCTTAGACCTCTTGCATGGACAATTTATCGATGTTTTGAACGAAATGACCCAGCAAGTAGCAGCCAAGGCAGGCGTTTTGCGGCAGAGTATTTACGAGTTCATTTTTAGCGGCAATACGTGCATGCTGCATCTGGCAGTAAAAGAAACCCCTGCTTCGTTGGGTAAATTCCCTTACACTCCTGTAGTGGAAGGAGATTGCTACTATCAAGCGGCGGCGTTGGGTCTGGAAGCGTCTTCGTTTGCCCAAGTGTATTTGCCGCCGGTTTTGTCAGCCTATGTAGGGGCGGATATTACCTCCGGCGTTTTGGCGGCGAGTTTGGCGGAGCGCCAAGGAATTACCCTTTTCGTAGATATCGGCACTAACGGCGAGATGGTGCTGGCTGCGGACGGCAAGCTGATTGCCACGTCTACTGCAGCCGGTCCGGCCTTCGAAGGCATGAATATTTCCTGCGGCATGCGGGCGGCGCCAGGAGCGGTTGAAAAGTTTACTGTCACAGAGGAAGGTCCGGTAGCCTTGACTATTGGCCAGCAGCCTCCTGTGGGCATTTGCGGCAGCGGTCTTTTGGACATTGTCGGCCAACTGGTGCGGCACAAAGCCATCGGCGGTAACGGCAAGCTTTCTGGCGGCAAAGCAGCCGCTGCTTTGCAAGACAGTTTGATTGAAGTGGATGGGAAGCTTGCCTTCCAAGTGGCGAACGGCGTGCATTTGTCGCAAAAGGACGTGCGGCAGGTGCAACTGGCCAAAGGAGCTGTACGGGCGGGGATTGAAGCCCTGCTAAATGGTTGCGGCGTAGCTGCAGGCGATGTGGACAAGGTGCTGATTGCAGGCTCCTTTGGCTATCATTTGAATCCGGAGAGCCTCTTGGACATCGGACTTTTGCCGCCGGAAACCGCCGGGAAGATTGAGTTTGTGGGCAACACGTCCAAAACAGGCGGACAAGCTTTTCTTTTGAATGAGGACCTGCGCTCCAATATGGCGCAAGTGGTGGAATCGGCGCAGGTGTTGGAATTGGCGACGACTAAGGATTTTGACCGCCTTTTCGT
>CAZKCR010000012.1:5613-25436 GCA_964551055.1 uncultured Anaeromusa sp.
CCGGTAAGGAGTAGCCATATGACAAAAAAAGAGTGTCTAAGCTGCAGTGACTGCGGCGTGTATAACTGTTTCCGTCAGGAAAAAGAGTTTCCTCCGTTTTGCCTGACGACCCAGGGGAATGAGGAGGACTTGGCGGAAGCGGTGAAGCTGTATCAAGGGAAGGGCTTGACTGCCAAAATGGCTCGAGCGGCCGCGGAAATAGAAGGGACTTACTACGGACGACTGACCCGCGTAGAGGAGATTATCCAGTTTGCCAAGCGCATCGGCGCTAAAAAAATCGGCATTGCTAGTTGTGTAGGCCTGATTCAGGAGACAAAGGTATTTTGCCGCATTCTGGAGGCGAAAGGGCTCGAGAGCTACAGCGTATTGTGTAAGGTCGGTTCTGTAGACAAGACGGAAATCGGTATTCCTGAAGAGCTGAAGGTGGCTAAGGGCTGCTTTGAAGGTATTTGTAATCCTGTGTTGCAGGCCAAAGTCTTAAACCGCCAAAAGACGGATTTGAACGTCATCAACGGGTTGTGCGTGGGCCATGATTCGTTGTTTATTAAATACTCCAAAGCTCCTGTGACAAGTCTGATTACCAAAGACCGTGTTACCGGGCACAATCCGGCGGCGCCTCTTTATACCAGCGGTTTTTACTATAAGCGTCTTTTGGAAGAAGAAAAGTAAATAAGGCCGATCGGAAACACCGAAGGCTAAAGAAATCCCGTGAAAGGTTTCTTTAGCCTTTTTTACTTGTAACAATTACTGCCGCAGTCCTCTGCGTACCCTCTGTCACTCAGTTACTCTGTGTTCGGTTCCTTTTGAAGATGGAGTAAGGGTTTTTATTAAAAGTCAACAACTGAAGGGAGAATGGAGCATGAAACAAATTCGTCTGGTAGTTTTGGCGCTTCTGGCGCTGGTTCTTCTTGTCGGCGGCTGCGGCACGCAAAAAAGCGGCGGCGATGCAGCAACAGCGCCAAGCGGTGAAAAGATCAAGTTTAACATCGGCTATTTGCCGGCAGTGGGAGATGTGCTCTTCTTTGTGGCCAAGGAAAAAGGATTTTACGAGCAAGAGGGTCTGGATGTCACGATGTTTCAATTTACCAATACCGGTGAGGGCCTGAACGCTATTAAAAGCGGCAAACTGTCTGCAGGCGCTTTCGGTACGGCTGGTCCGCAGACTTTCATTGCCAAAGGGACGCCCTTTACGGTTATTGGTGGTATGCAAAGCGAAGGACATGCTATTATTGCCAAACCGGAAAACGCGGCACGCTTTAAGAACATCCAAGGCTTTGTCGGCGCTAAAGTGGCGACAGTGCGCTTGGCTACGGGGGATGCTGTTTGGCGTTCTGCGCTAAGCGAAGCTGGCATTGACTGGAAAAATCAAGTGAACATTCAAGAACTGGATAACCCGACATCGGTGTTGGAGGCTGTGAAAAAAGGCAGTGTTGATGCAGGTCTTGTGTGGGTTCCGTTCTCGGAAATGGCGGAAAAGCAGGGCTTGCAGATTGTGGAATGGTCATCTACGTACATGAACGGTCATACGTGCTGCCGCGTAGTGGCGCTGGCGGATCAGGTGCAGAGCAATCCGGACGCCTATGTGCGCTTAAGCCGGGCTCATATCCGGGCGTATGATTACTATCTGAACCATCAGGATGAGACTGTGGATATTATTAGCAAATACGTAAAACTCGATAAAGAACTGATTAAGAAAGCGACCTACAGCGGCCATATTCAAAGCATTCCGGATCCAGATAAAAAACGCTTCACGGCGTTTTGGGGTGCGATGCAAAAAGCCGGTTATATTCAAAGCGATATTGATATTAGCAAATTTGTAAATACGGAAATTTATCATAAAGCGCTGCAAGAGTTGCTGGCCAAAGAGCCTAACAACAAAACCTATCTGCAACTGGAAAAAGACTATGCGGTAAATGATCAGTAATTTTTTTGGAAAACCAAATTGGAACAGAATGGTGTCCGCCTTGCTTGGCAAGGCGGACGCTGAAGAAAAGGAGGGCTCTTTGTGCTGCGCCTGGAGAAGGTATCATTGCGTTATGACAAAACAGAGGAAGCCTTGGCGTTGGAAGAGGTGTCTTTTCATGTGGCGCCGGGAGAATTGGTAGCGATTGTCGGTCCCAGCGGCTGCGGCAAGAGCACGACCTTGTCTTTGCTGGCTGGCTTAGCGGAAGCTGAGTCGGGACGTATTGAACTGAAAGGAGAGGCTATTACCGGTCCGGGTCTTGACAGGGCTGTTGTCTTTCAGGAATACTCCTTGTTTCCTTGGATGACGGCAGAAGAAAACATTCGATTTGCCTTAGAACAGGTTGGCGTTAAAGATAGAAAGAAGGCAAAGAAATTTCTGGAGCAAGTCGGCATTGCCGAAGCGGCACAGCAGTATCCAAGCGCTCTCTCCGGTGGTATGCGGCAGCGAGTAGCCATTGCCAGAGCCTTTGCCCTTGGCGCGCCGGTCTATCTGCTTGATGAGCCCTTTGGCGCGGTAGACGCCCGTAATCGCATTCATTTGCAGGAGCTGCTGCTGCGTTTGTGGCAGGAAGGGGCGGAAAAGAAAACCATTGTCATTGTGACCCATGATATTGAAGAAGCTATTTATCTAGCGGATCGGATTATCGTTTTCACGCCGGGGCCTGGGAAAGTGCTCAAGGAAGTTGAAGTTCCTTATGAACGGCCGCGCAACCGTTATCATTTGACAAAAGACAAATCGTATATCGCCTTGCGCAATGAACTGTTGGCGCTGTTGCAGACCGATCTGCTGGACGAATTGAGCCAGGTGGAAGGAGGCGGTGGCATATGACGCGCAAAACAAGAGATCGTGTTTTGCTGCTTTTGGCGACGCTTGTTTTATGGAAAAGCCTTACATTGCTTTTGACCTTGGATGTGCAGCTGTTTCCGCCGCCAGAGACAGTGGCCAAACTTCTTGTGGAAGATCGGACAGTTTTTTTGGAAAGCCTGGTTAGTTCTTTTGTTTTGCTTTTAGCCGGCGGTATTTTGGCGGTGGTGACAGCCATTCCTCTGGGACTCCTAGTGGGCTGGCAGCGCCGGTTATATGATGTCTTTGAGCCAGTGATGAATATTTTAGGGCCTGTGCCTCCCATTGTATACATACCGTATGCCATTGTGCTGCTGCCGACTTTTCGTTCAGCTTCTATCTTCATTATTTTTATCGGCGCTTTTTGGCCGCTCTTTTTGAACACCGTCATCGGCGTGCGCGGCGTGGAGCGAGGCTTGCTTCACTCAGCTAGTACGTTGGGAGTTGGCAAGGGAACCATGCTTTGGCGCATTTTGCTTCCAGGGGCGATGCCGCAAATTCTGGCTGGTGGTACCATTAGCCTCGTGATGTCTTTTATTTTGCTTACCGCTGCCGAAATGATCGGCGCCACCAGCGGCTTAGGGTGGTACGTGAAAAATTTTGCTGATTTTGCCGATTATCCGCGCGTGGTGGCGGGCATTGTCGTGATTGGCTTGGTCGTGTCGGCGCTGATGGTTTTGTACAATGGTCTTGCCGCTTACTTGCTGCGCTGGCGGCCGGTACGGCGGGATTAATGATGAGATCTATAAAGAATATGCGGCCGCCATGGCTGCTTTTGGGGCTGCTCGCTTTTAGCTTTGCTATTATATTGGAGTATTATAAAATCCTATCTTGAAATAGCGAACAGTAGAATGAGCTGGCGGGTGATTTTCGGGGGCAGAAAGAGCAAAAGGCGAAGGAGGAGTTGTCATGAGCGCGCGTGAAACGATTTTGTCTGTGATTCAACCAACAGAGGCGCAGCCGCCAAAGAAGCTGCCTGTGGCGCTATTGTCGGGCGGTACCTGGGCTTTTTTGCAAAAAGGCTTAGATTTAAAGGATGTTCTGGAAAAACCGGAATTAGCGGCACCAGTACTGGCGGAAGTAAATCAAAACGTGCAGTCGGACATTATCTGGCCCGGCTCAGGGTATCATAATCTGCCGGTGCATGTGTTTGGGGGCAAGCTCAAATTCCGCGAGCACGGTAATATCGATGTTACTCAGGCGGCGTTTACCGACTTGGCTGTTTTGGATAAGACTGATCTTTCTTTACTGGAGCAGCATCCTTGGATTGCTTCTGTGCGCCAGATGATTCAAGAAGTGCAGCAGCGCAGCGGCGGTGAGTATCTCATTGGCACTTCTAGTTGGGGGCCTTTTACATTGGCGGGTCAGTTCTACGGCGTCGAGCCGCTCTTAGGCGGTTTGTACAAGGATAAGGCAGGAATTCAGGCGTTGTTGGAGTTTATTACCGAAGTGTGCTATCGGTATTTGTCGCCGGCTATTGCTCGAGGGGCCAAGCTGATCTCCATAGCGGAGCCTACGGCGTCAGGCGATTTGATTTCCCGCAGGCATTTTGACGAGTTTGTAGCGCCGTACTTGCAGAAGCTTATAGCTCGCTTGAAACAAGACGGAGCCCTGATTACGCTGCATATTTGCGGCAATATCCAGGACCGTTTAGGGTTAGCGCCGGATTTAGGGGTAGATTTGCTTTCTGTGGATTTTAAGGTGAATTTGAGCCAGGCAGCTCGCGAGCTGGACGGGCGTACCGCCTTGGCGGGCAATCTCAATCCGGTGCTGCTGCGCGAAGGACCTCCGGAACGCATTGCCAGCGAGACCACTAGAATTTTGCAGGAGGCGGGAAATTGGCCGCGCTTTGTGCTGATGCCTGGCTGCGACGTACCAGCGCGGGTGCCGCTGGGAAATCTGCAAACGTTCTTTGCCGCGGGACGGCAATGGCAAAAGAGCGCTGCTTACGCTTCTTGAGCATAAAAATGAAAATAAGTGCCGAGTGCTGAAATGGCTGGCTGATTGTAAAAACAAAGGCTGCTGCTTCATTCCTGTGAGGAGTGAGGCGGTAGTCTTTTCTTTTAAGAAGCAAAGGAGCGGAAGTATGATTGCCGTTAAAAATGTAAGCAAAACTTATAGTACGCCGCAAGCCAAAGTGCAGGCCTTGCAGGATGTAAGCCTGGAGATTGAAGCAGGAGACATCTTTGGTATTATCGGCTTTAGCGGCGCAGGCAAATCTACCTTGGTGCGCTGCCTGAACCGACTGGAAGAGCCGGACGCAGGGTCGATAACCATTGACGGTCAAGAAATTACCTCTCTAGACAAGGGGCGTCTGCGGCTGGCTCGTAGAAAAATCGGCATGATTTTTCAGCAGTTTAACTTGCTTGACGCTAAAACGGTTTTTGAAAACATTGCTTTTCCGTTAGAAGTTTCCGGCTATCCCAAGGCGCAAATCCGCGGGCGAGTGGAGGAAATCTTGGAGCTCGTAGGCCTGCAAGACAAGGCGAACGCCTATCCTTTGCAATTAAGCGGCGGGCAAAAACAGCGCGTCGGCATTGCCAGAGCCTTGTCCAATGAGCCGACCGTGCTCTTGAGCGATGAAGCCACATCGGCCCTTGATCCGCAGACAACCTATTCCATCTTGGAGCTGTTGAAAAGCATCAATGAGAAGCTAGGACTGACAATCGTACTGATCACCCATGAACTGGATGTGTTGAAGCATATCTGCCACAATATGGCGGTGATGGAACAAGGGAGAATTGTAGAAAAAGGAACGGTAGAAAAATTTTTCTTCAATCCTGAAAGTGCTACAGCTAAGAGTTTTATCAATATTTTGGAAGGCTTCCAGGCCAAGCGCATCTTTCGAGAGGGGGAAGGAATTTGAGCGACGATTTACTGGATTTGCTCTTGGTCGGCTCTGGTGAAACGCTTTATATGGTAGTGATGTCTACTTTTTTCGCAGCCCTCATTGGCTTGCCCTTAGGGGTGCTCCTGGTAGTTTCGCAAAAAGGGCATGTGCTGGAAGCGCCTCGTTTTAATAAGGTGTTTGGTACGGTGATTAATGTCGTGCGTTCTTTTCCTTCGATTATTCTCATTGTAGTGCTGTTGCCTTTGTCTAGGCTGCTTGTGGGAACGACGCTGGGGACGAATGCGGCCATTGTGCCTATTTCTATTGGCGCTGCGCCATTTTTAGCGCGAATTATTGAAAATTGCCTGCAAGAAGTGCATTTCGGGAAAATCGAGGCGGCCTTGGCGGTGGGCGCGTCTCCTTGGACGATTATTACGCGGGTGCTGATACCGGAAGCCTTACCGTCTTTGATCCGCGGGGTTACGATTGCCATTATCGCGATTATCGGCTTTACGGCGATTGCCGGAGCGATTGGTGCCGGAGGACTTGGCAGCTTAGCCATCCGTTTCGGCTACCTGCGCTTTCGGGATGACGTCATGCTGACGACGATTGTGATTTTGGTGATTCTTGTACAAGCAATCCAGTGGGGAGGTGATTGGGCAGCCAAGCGCATTAATCGCAAACGGTACAAATTTGATTAATAGGGGTGAAGGGTATGTTGAAAAGTCGTCGGTGGAAATTAGTAGTGGCCGTGCTGTCCTTGTCGTTGGCCGTGGGGATTTTGGGAGGCTGCGGCGGTGACAAGAAAAATGACGCCAAAGGAACAGGCAAAGCGGAGGTGACCGTTAAAGTAGGGGCAGCCTCTGTGCCGCATGCGGAAATTTTGAATTTCATCAAACCGAAGCTGAAACAAGAAGGGATTAATCTGGAAGTCATTGTGCCGGATAACGAAGACCAGTTGAATCCGTCGTTGAAAGATAAGCAAATCGATGCGAACTATTTCCAACATATTCCGTATTTGGATTCGGTGGCCAAAGAAAAAGGCTATGACTTTATTTCCGTTGCCAAGGTCCATGTAGAGCCTATTGGTTTTTATTCGCAGAAGGTGAAAAATGCCGCCGAATTGAAGGACGGCGCACAGATTGCCATTTCCAACAATCCTTCTAATGAATACCGCGGCTTGATTCTGCTGGAAAAGAACGGTCTGATTAAGCTGAAACCCGGCGTGACCCAATACGCCGGAACCCCGAAAGATATTATCGAGAACCCAAAACACCTGAAATTCATTGAAGTCGATCCGGGGCAGCTGACACGGGCGCTGCCGGATGTGGACGGCGCGGTTATTAATACCAACCGGATTTTAGAAGCGAAAATCGATCCGAAATCGGCGCTCTTTAGAGAAGCGTCAGATTCTCCGTACGCCAATATTCTTGCAGTCCGTAAAGGCGATGAAAATCGACCGGAGATTAAGAAGCTTGCCGAGTATTTGCTGTCGCCGGATGTGAAGAAATTTATCCAGGATAAATACGGTGTGGCGGTAGTGCCAGCCTTCTAAAACGGCCTAGGTCAAGGCTGATGCGGTGGTTGCCGCGTCAGCCAGACCGTTGGCGAAAAGCGAGAAAGACGACAGGAGGAGCGGCAGATGGGGAAAGTCGACTTAGATGCGGCAGAGGTGCCGATTCGGGAAATTCGGCTGGGGTCTATTACCGGATATCAAGGTAGTGCGGCGGAGCTGGTATCGTGCGCCCACGCAGGCAAACTGCGAGATACAGGACGCAGCTTCAGCCAGTGCATGGGCTGCGGCTCAGGGAACGCTCTTTGCCAGCTGTCTATGATTCAGGATGCTGCAGTAGTAAACCATGCGCCTGTGGGCTGTGCCGGTGATTTTTTCAATTACAATTTCGTCTACCGCGTAGGGCAGATGGAGCGCACGCTGCCGCCGCAGCTTGGACGCTATTTCAATACCAACATAGAAGAAAACGACACAGTTTTTGGCGCGACGGAAAAGCTGGCGGCAACGGTTCGGGCGGCGTACGGGCGGGTGCAGCCTAAGGCTATTTTTATTACGACTTCCTGCGCATCCGGCATTATCGGCGATGATGTGGGCAGTGTTGCCGATGAATTGACCGAAGAATTGGGTATTCCAGTTGTGGCCTGCTTTTGTGAAGGCTTCAAATCTAAAATCTGGACCAGCGGCTTTGATTCGGCTTATCATGCGGTAGTACGTAAGATTGTGAAGCCGCCGCAAAAGAAAACAAATAAGGTTAATGTCATTAATTTCTGGGGCAGCCATGTGTTTGACGAGCTTCTGGAGCCTTTGGGGTATGAAGCGCAGTACATATTGCCTTTTTCGACGGTGGCGCAGCTAGAAACGATTTCCGAAGCGGCGGCGACCATCCAGGTTTGCCCTACCCTGGGCAGTTATTTGGGGGCCGCGCTGGAACAAGTATATGGCGTGCCGGAAATCAAAGCCGCCCCAGCGTACGGAATCGCTGCAACAGACAAGTGGCTGCGGGAAGTAGGGCGGGTATTAGACCGTGAAGCAGAAATAGAAACGCTAATTCAAAAAGAGCATGCCAGGGTACTGCCGGAGCTGGAGCGCTATCGCAAGCTTTTCCAGGGCACACGAGCTTATTTGACGGCTGGCGCGGCTCACGGTCATTCGCTGATTTCTCTTTTGCGGGAGCTGGGGCTGGAGGTCACTGGGGCCGCTATTTTCCATCATGATCCGCTTTATGACAATGGCACGAGAGAATCCGACGCTCTGGCGCATGCCGTAGAGACTTATGGCGACGTAGGGCGTTATAATGTGTGCAGCAAACAGGCGTACGAGCTGATGAATATCCTGCACCGCGTGAGACCGGATATCTTTATTGCCCGTCACGGCGGCATGACGATTTGGGGCGCGAAACTGGGGATTCCCACGCTGCTGGTGGGAGACGAGCAATTCAGCTTTGGTTATCAAGGGCTTCTGAATTATGCGGAACGTCTTGCCGAGACTCTCGATAACAAGGAGTTTGTCACAAACTTAGCTAAACACAGCACCATTCCTTATACTGATTGGTGGCTGCAGCAGGACCCATTTCATTTTTTGGGAGGTGAGCTGCATGTCGACGTTTATTGAGCAGCCCCGTTATTCGTGCGCCCTGGGAGCGCAACAATCTGTGGTCGCCATCAAAAGAGCGGTCCCTGTCGTGCATGCAGGCCCAGGGTGCAGCGTGAAGATATGCCGTTTTATCGGGCAAGGAGAAGGCTATGCCGGAGGAAGCACCATTCCCTGCACCAATGCCAGCGAAACCGAGATTGTCTATGGCGGCGAAAGCAAGCTGCGCAGCGTTATTGACGGAGCGCTGCAGGTGATTAACGCTGATTTGTATGTAGTGCTCACAGGTTGCACCTCGGATATTGTCGGCGATGATGTCGGCAGTGTCGTCGGAGAGTATCAGTCGCAGGGAAAACCTCTTGTTTATGTGGAAACAGGCGGCTTTAAAAGCAGCAACTATGTCAGCCATGAGCAGGTTGTTAGTGCGATTATCGACCAATACGTCGATGGGCGCTGCCCTGATAAAACCAAGGAACAAGGACTTGTCAACGTTTTTGCCAGCTTACCGGACCAGGATCCTTACTGGCAGGGTAATTTGGAGGAAATCAAACGGATTCTTGAAGGCATCGGTTTGCAGGTGAATATTCTGTTTGGCGCTTCTTCAGGCGGCGTTGCGGAATGGCAGACCATTCCGAAGGCGCAAGCAAATGTTGTAGTGGGGGCTTGGACAGGCGTGGGCATTGCCAAGCATTTGCAGGAAAAATACGACACGCCGTATGTGCATTTTCCGTATCTGCCCATTGGCGGCAAGGAGACGACAAAATTTTTGCGGCAAGTGGCGCAGCAGTTGGAGGTGCAGGAGCAAGCAGAACGCTTTATTGAAGCTGAGGAAGAAACATTTTATATGCATTTGGAGCGGACGGCGGAGTTTATGCTGGAATTTCGTTATGGCCTGCCGCGGCGCTTCTATACTCTTTTGGACGCTTCGTATGCGCTTGGTTTTAGCAAATACCTGCTAAACGAATTGGGCATCTTGCCGGCGAAACAGTTTATTGTCGACAACACGCCCGAGAAATTTCAAGAGGCTATTCGGCAGGAATTTCTCCGGCTTTCCGAGGCTCGCGCGGCGGAGGTTCAGTTTATAAGCGACGGCGGCGCGGTGCAGGAAGAAATACGCAAGGATGAACATAAAAAACGGGCCCTTATTTTGGGCAGCGGCTGGGAACGGGATTTGGCCAAGGAGATCGGCGCTGATTTGCTGATTGTCAGTCCGCCGGTGTTTTACCGTCTTACTTTAAACTGCGGCTATGCAGGCTATCGCGGGGGTTTGCGGGCGATTGAAGATATTTATGATCGAGTGCTGGATACCTATCGATAGGAGCGGAGAAACATGAGTAGCAGAGTAGCGGTGGCCAGTTCCGATGGTGAGTGGATTGATCTGCATTTTGGGCAAGCTTATCAGTTTTATATCTATGACATAGACGATAGCGGCTATTCTTTGACGGAAGTGCGCAAGGTCGGCGCCCTTTTGGAGCATAACGCTGAGAAAATAGAGAAAAAGGCGGCGGTTTTGCAAGATTGCGATGCGCTTTTTGCTGCGAAGATAGGCTTGGGCGCAGTGCGGCAATTAGCAGAGCAAAGAATCCGCACTTTTGAAGCGCCCTTTGCCGTTGAGGCGGTACTTAAAAAAGTGGTTTCCAAGAAAATCATAGCTGTTGACCAAGTGAAGGAGGATAAAAACATGACTGTATTGGACAAAGAAATTGTAGAAGCTGTGAACCAATTGGGGAGAATCGGTATTTTGGCGACGGCTGATGCCAAGGGACAGCCGAATGAGGCCTACTTCGGTACGGCGGGCATTTTGCCGGACGGCTCGTTTTCCGTTGCCTTGGGAGACAGCCGGACTTTGAAAAATTTGCAGGAAAATCCCAAAGCGGCTTACTTAGTTTTGGGCGAGGCTCCTGTAACTTTTGCTACCAAAGGCTGGCGGCTGTATCTGCGGGTGCGGGCCATTCAAAAAGACGGCGAGCTTCTTACATCGATACGAGAGAAAGTGGCCGAAAAGGCTGGTGCTGCCGTGGCTGCGCAGCTGCAGGCTGCAGTGCTTTTGGATGTTACGGAAGTTCGACCATTGATTGCTCAGGCCTGAGATGCGAACCTTTCTATATGCGGTATAAGAAGCCCAAGAAGACCTCCAGCAGAGCTTTTTAGCTCGACTGGAGGTCTTGTCAATTAGGCCGACTTAGAATTTATAATTAGCCTTCAGCCAAATTGTGCGTCCTGGTTCATTTACGCGCAGCGTTTGCGGGATGCCCAGGCTGCTGATGGCCGCGCCATTGCGGCTGATGAATTCTGCGTAGTTTTTATTGAAAATGTTGTCGATTCCGGCTGTGAAGAGTAAGTTCTTAGTTGCCCGATAGGAAACATTGGCGGAAAGGATGCCAAAACCGGCGGACGGGCCGATGTCAGTGCCGATTTCACTGCCGCTGCCAACATCTACGTGAGTTTGCGCTTTTACGGCGCGCCACAGCAAGCCGGCTCCAAACTTGTCGTTGTCATAGCGTATTCCCAGGGTCCCTTCCAGGGGAGGCGTTTGGGCTAGGGGGCGATTATCTGTTTTGTTGCTGCCGCGAACGGCTGCCAACGTGGCTGTGGCTGTCCAATTTTTAGTGAGTTTGTAGGAAATATCTGCTTCGCCTCCGTATAAAGAAGCGTCAATATTGCGGACGTTGCTGCCACTGTTAGTCGTTAGAATGAAATCGTCAATGTTGGAGTAAAAGAGCGATAGATTGGCAGTAAGCTTTTCTGTACGATAAAGCAAGCCTGTATCCAATTGGGTGTTTTTTTCGGGCGACAGGTTTGCCCAGCCCGTTTTTCTACGTTCCCACCAGTCTGCGGGACGTTCAGCATGTCCTAGGCCAATATAAGAGGTTAGTGGGACTTTTTTGTAGTCGTGTTCATAGCGTAAAAAGGCGCCCTGTGTCTTGTTTGTATCTGTGCGTCCTGGATATTGGGCATAGGTTACGTCGAGACTGTCAAGGCGCAGTCCGGCAAGGAGTCGGTTCGTAGGATTAAGATTTCGCTTGAATTCACTGAAGATGCCGAAGTTTTCAAAGGTCATATCAGGCGTTTTGGGGCGAGCTTGGTAATTGGTGCCTGACACCATATTGCCCGCATGTTCATTTTTCTGGTAGTCTAAACCGACAGTTGCCACTGTTTTCGAATCAAGGGCCAGCTCTGTTGCCAGCCGCGCGCCAGTTGTGGTGCGATCAACGTTCATCGACATCGGCATCATGGGTAGGGGACGCAAAGAATAGTTGTCCATTACATGGTCTATGTAAGTATGATACACTTTGAAGTCTAAGCCGCGAATGTGCGGAGACAAGTTTTTTCGCTCATACTTCAGGCTGTAGCCTGTTTTGTCGAATTTAGATCCATCCATGCTGCGGTCAGCATAAGCTGCTTCTGCATTGCTGGCGTCAACGGAAAATTCCAAACGAGTGTCATCGCTTGGGGTCCAGCCCAAAATAGCGGTGAGACTGTTGCGGGTATAAAAGGAATGAACAGTGTGGCCGGCTCCGTCACGGTAGTCATCGGCATGGGAACGGGTACGGATGATACGGACAAAACCATTAGGATCTCCTGCAGTTATATCCAGCAATTGATCATTTCTGCCGAAATTTCCGAACAGCAGGCTGCTGTTGCCATACATACCCGCTTTTTCAAAGCGTGGCGTATAGCGTTCAAATTGTACCGTGCCGGCAATGTTGCCGCCGCCGTATTGGACGGATTCCGGGCCTTTGATGACCGTGATTTTATCATACGATTCTGGGAAAACATACGCGGTAGTCGGGTCCATGCGGCTGGGACATCCTCCTAGCAGGCTAGTGCCGTCGAGCAGCACATTAAGCCGTGTTCCTCCCAGACCTCTAAGCACAGGGTCGCTGGCGGTTCCTCCTTTGCGGACCGTTGAAAATCCGGGGATGCTTTTTAAATAGCCGCCTCCGTCGGCAGCCGGAACGGGTTGTCGTGGAGCTTTGGGATCTGTTTCTACAGTCAAGGGTTTACTAATGGCCGGTGCAGTAACGACAACTTCATCCAAATTGAACGTTGCTTCTTGTTCTTCAGCGGCTGAAACAGGTTGCGCATTTGCCGAAAGCAGCAAGAGAGAAGAAATAACCAAAGGGCCTACTTTTTTCATTTAGTCATCATCCTTTGCTAATTTGTTTGCAGTTCTCGCTTTCGCCATGGGCCGTTTTTCTAAAGACGTGGCAAAGCCAGAACAAAAAAATAGACCAAGGCGTTCTTGGAAAAGAACAAACCTGGCCTTTAGTTTTACTAATCAGCCTGTATGCAGTTGTTTTCATGGTAAGCGCCGCTGAAATTGTAAATTCACAAAAATTATTGTAGCCGATTACACCTTATTTTGATACTGTCTTTAAGTGCTATTTTGATGTCCCTAAGTACTATGGAACGTTTGCGGGGTGTTGCAGTTGGTTGGGCGACTCAGTGGAGGCTGCTAAAAATAGTTCTTTGAGATTGGTTTAATAGTACTTTTGGGTGGTATACATTGCTGGAACATCGCTTTACTATAAAAATATAGTTGATTAGCAAGAGCTGAAGGCTACAAAGGTCAAGGAGACCTTTGTAGCCTTTTTTGCGCTGGGGCTATCCTAACAATATCCTAATTCTAAGTAAGGGAGATAGGAACAATGAGAAAGTATTATATGGTTGCTTAAACAGTGGCAGGCGAACTAGAGGAATAAGGTGCTTTTCAGGAGGCAAGGCATGAACATTGCGAAAATGAAGTGGCTAGCGGCTGGCGGTGCGGCTGTTTGTATCGGTTTATTTGAATTTGCGCGACATGAATTTTTACATATTGTTTCCATGGAATGGGGCAATGTTTTGGTTGCGGCGTTAGCAGGAATTATTTTCTTGCTATTTTCACATGGTATTTTTGCTCTTATGGAAATGCTGTATGGAAAGCTGCAGCAAGAAAAGCAGGAAACAGCAGTGCTGCAAGAACGATATCGCATTGCACGGAATTTACATGATAGCATCGCGCAATCCTTGTTTTTTATGAACGTGAAGATCTTGGAAATTGAAGGCGCTTGCAAAAACAGTAAAAATCCGGAAGCGGCTATCAATGACTTGCGAGAAGCGATTCGTTTTGCCGATACGGAACTGCGGCAGCATATTTTTGCCTTGCAAACAGTGGCGGCGGTGGAAACTATTGATTTGCCTGAAGCTATAAAAAAGCATCTGCTTCAGTATGAAGCTCAAACCGGTACCCAGGTTGAATTAGTGGTTTCTTGCTCCGACAAAATTTTGCTTACCTCGTACGAACGGAAGCAGCTGTTTCATATTTTTCAAGAATTACTATTTAACATACGCAAACATGCAGGGGCCACACAAGTGAAGATCCGCTTAGAGGATCAAAACGATAGGTTTACTTTAATGATCGCCGATAATGGCAAAGGATTTGTCATGGAAGAAAATCTTCGGCAAAAAAACTCCTTTGGCTATAAGCTGTTGGAGCAAGATATTCAGTCCATTGGCGCCGAACTTAACTTGGCCAGCACTCCAGGCGTCGGGACAACCGTAACGGTGACGGTAAAAAAGGAAACGAGGCAGACTGCATGAGCATAAAAGTATTAATTGTTGACGATCATTTTTTGTCTAGAAAAGGGATTGCGAGTATTCTTAATGCCAATCCGCTTTTTGAAATTATCGGCGAAGCTACTAATGGATGTGAAGCACTGGAGAAAGCGGTGCAATTAATGCCGGAACTTATCTTGATGGATATTTGCATGCCTGGCGGAGATGGCTTGGAGGCAACCAGCAAGATCAAAGCGGTTATGCCGCATATAAAGATCATTATTTTGAGCGTATCTGATGATGTTCAAGACTTTTTTGAAGCCATAAAGCGAGGGGCGCAGGGGTATTTGCTGAAAAATATGGAGCCGGAATACTGGCTGGACTATATTGTCAGTATTGCTCAAGGAGAAGCTCCTATCTCGCGGGTTCTGGCAACCAAAATCCTGCAGGAATTTGCCGGGCAAAAACAAGTTGTCTCCGATAGCCGCTTGTCTGAGCGTGAGCAAGAAGTGCTGCAGTTGATTAGCCAAGGGAGCAGCAATAAAAAAATCAGCGAGAGTCTATATCTTAGCGAAAGCACGGTTAAGAATCATTTGCGCAACATCTTGGATAAACTGCATTTGCAAAATCGGATGCAGCTGATTGCTTTTGCATATAAGAACGGTCTGGTTGAACAGTACTGATTTTTTAGACGTTTTGAGAAAGCTGAGTAAAATCAGTAGGGCTTTTGGGAACAAATAAAAATTACTTCTGTAGCGGTGTGCATTGGAAAGGAGCTTGAAGCTGTGAGTGTGGCTAGAATTGTAGAATTATTTCAAGCAGGCGGTTTGGTAATGTACCCTTTGCTGGCGTGCTCTCTTTTTGTGGTGGCCATTACGCTGGAGCGGCACTGGAACTATGAAAAGGCGGAGTCTTTCCGGAGTCATAAGGAGGCAGTCTTGCGGTCGCTGCGAAACAAAGAGCGGTTAATCGTACGCGAAGATGCTGGCCCTATCGGTGAACTTCTCCAAGAGGCGTACGCGTGGCAAGATGTAGGCGGAGACGTACAACTGCAATTGTATGAAAATAACGCGACTTTCGTGATGGCTCGTTTTAAAGAACGTTTGAACTATTTGGAAACGGTAGTGACTTTGGCCCCATTGCTGGGTTTGCTGGGAACGGTGCTCGGCATGATTCAGTCTTTTCAGGTACTGTCTGTAAAAACAGGGCAAATGCAAACGATTACCGGCGGAGTCGGGGAAGCCTTGGTAGCTACAGCGACAGGTCTTTGCGTGGCTGTATTGGCGCTGTTGTGCCATGTGTGGCTTGGTCAGCGCGTGGACTGTTTGGCGGGAGATTTGGAAGAGTGTGGGAACGCTCTGCTGCAGGCAAGTGTCATTAAGACCGGGAGGGCTGGCCGTGAGACTGCGTGAGTGGAGAGTAGCATGTCAGCCGCGTCTGATGATTATCCCGATGATTGATATAGTATTCTTTTTGTTGGTGTTTTTTATGCTCAGCACGCTGCATATGGTAGAACAGAAAACGCTGCCAGTTCAGCTGCCTGCAGCGCAAGTATCGCAAGGGGACAGCAAAAAACAGATAGCGGTTACTGTAACGGTCAATGGACAAATCTATATTGAAGATGAAATTGTGCCGGTAGAGTTGCTTAAAGAACGCGTCAAGGCAGAACTGTCTCGTCAACAGGATGCTTTCTTTGTACTTCGGGCGGATCGCAATGTAGAGTATGGCCGTGTGGTAGCGGTAATGGATGCGTTAAAGGCTGTTGGCGTACAGCGATTAAGCGTGGCGACGGAAGCGGCAGCGCGATGAGTATGCGAAGCAATGCAAAGCAAGCGGGGGGCGTGTCTCTTTGCCTGCATCTTTTAGCGCTTATGGTGGTGGCCTTGGGGTTGGAGCTGTTTCCGAATGCGTCGCAACCGCCGGAAGACTATTTGGAGTTGTCGTTGACTGCTCTGCCGCAGTCTAAGGGCGGTATGCCGCAAGCTTTGCCTGCGATTGAAGCGCCCCAGGCGCCTGCAGTGCAGAAACAACAGGCAATGCGTGAGGAAGCGAGTGCTTCAATGGCTGTCTCGCCGGCTGGCATTCCGAGTTCCGCAGCGGAAGGTGGCCAGTCCCTTGGAGGCGGAACGAGCAATAGTGAAGTAGCGCGGGCAGACCAGGTTTCTGGAGAAAGTGGCGGGGGGAGCAGCCGGGGAGGAGAAGCTCCTGCTGGCTCGGGACGGGTTTTGCCGCCTCGTATTTTGCGGCAGACTGAGGTAAGCTATCCCGAAGCGATGCGGCGCCAACGCATTGAAGGAAGAGTAGTCGTGAGCATGGTTGTGCTGGAAGACGGCAGCGTTGGTGACGCAAGCGTAGTTGTTTCTTCAGGCTATGGTGAATTGGACGAGGCGGCGGTAAACACGGTAAAACAGTGGCAATTTGTACCGGCTAGGCAAGAACGGGGAGGCCCTGTACGTTGCCGTACTACGCTGCCGGTAGGTTTTCATTTGCAAAGATAAGTCGGAATTTGTTGGGACTTACTTTTGTCGTGCAGGTGACACTTGACAGAAGGCAGTCAGTAATGATAAACTCATATTCAAATTGAAGACGAAGCTGATCAGACATACTGAAGGCTAAGAATCGTTTCGCGTAAGCGAAAGGGGTTCTTGGCCTTTTTTGTTTGCTGAAATTGGCGTAGCCAATAGTGGTCATTTTGGATTTGGGGTGATGAAGTTGATTAAGCTGACAGACATAAAAAAAACCTACGCCGGAGTCAAGGAAGTACAGGCCCTAAAGGGGATCAACCTGGAAGTGGAAGAGGGAGAAATCTTCGGTGTTATCGGTTTAAGCGGGGCTGGCAAGAGCACGCTCATTCGCTGCATCAACATGCTGGAGCAGCCTACGGAAGGTTCGGTTGTTGTGGACGGGCAAGAACTAACGACCCTGTCTACGAACGAGCTGAGGAAAGTCCGTAAGAAAATGGGCATGATTTTTCAGCATTTTAACTTGTTGTCTTCCCGGACCGTGTATGAAAATATCGCGTTCCCCTTGGAACTGGAAGGCAAGAGTCCTACAGAGATTGAAACAGCTGTCGCGCCGCTATTAGAGTTGGTGGGCCTAGGTGATAAGAGAAACCACTATCCGGCGCAGCTCAGCGGCGGTCAAAAACAGCGCGTAGGCATTGCCCGGGCGCTGGCTAATAACCCCAAGGTGCTTTTGTGCGACGAGGCGACGTCGGCGCTGGATCCGCAGACAACGAAGTCTATTTTGCAATTGCTTCAGGATATTAACCGGAAACTGAATTTGACTATTGTGCTGATTACGCATGAGATGCAGGTTATTAAGGAAATTTGCCACCATGTAGCGGTAATTGAAAACGGGCAGATTATTGAACAAGGCCAAGTGCTTGACGTGTTTACCGAGCCGCAGTCTACAACTGCCAAAGCCTTCATTAGCTCGGTTATTAGTACGAACCTGCCGGCAGAGGCGTGGGAAGCGCGGCCATTGGTGCCGGAGCCGTTTCTGCACAGCGAAATGGTTGTGCGTCTGACTTTTTTGGGAGAGTCGGCCAACGAACCGGTTATTGCCAGGCTGGTGCGGCAACTGGACGTGGAAGCAAGCATTCTCTTCGGCAATGTCCATTATATTCAAGGCATTCCTTTTGGAATTATGATCGTGTCCCTCGCAGGCGATGAGGAACGGTTGGCTAAAGTGCTGCCGTATTTAAAAACGCAGGATGTAAAGACGGAGGTGTTGGGTTATGTCGCCGCAAATCATTGAGGCATTGCTCCTAAGTCTATGGCAGACAGTTCAGATGGTTGCTGTTTCGGCGGCTATTGCTGCCTTGCTGGGCATTCCGTTGGGCGTGCTTTTATTAACGACTGACAAAGGTCATATTTTAGAAAACCTGCCATTAAATCGAATTCTCGGGGCGATTGTCAACGCCACCCGCTCGGTTCCTTTCATTATTCTGATGGTGGCGATTATTCCGTTGACGCGCCTTTTAGTGGGAACGTCCATCGGTACGGTAGCGGCAATTGTGCCGTTGACCCTGGCAGCCATTCCCTTTGTGGGCCGTCTGATGGAAGGCGCGCTGCGCGAGGTCGATTATGGCCTGATTGAGGCGGCTCAGTCGATGGGCGCGTCACCCTGGGAGATTATTCGCAAGGTCTTGCTGCCGGAAGCGCTGCCTGCGGTGGTTTCCGGTCTGACTATTACGGTGGTGTCGCTCATTGGCTTTTCGGCGATGGCTGGCGTGATTGGCGGCGGCGGCTTGGGCGATTTAGCTATTCGCTTTGGGTATCAACGCTTCCGTCCAGACGTCATGGCGGCAACGGTTGTGATTTTGATTATTATGGTCCAGGCAGTTCAAATTTTCGGGGATTCTCTTTCGCGTAAAGTGAATAAAAAATAGCACTAGGAGGAACTGAACATGAGAAAATTGACGGTATTGTGGTTGGTTGTCAGTTTAGCGGCGCTGCTTGTGGCCGGTTGCGGCGGAGCGTCAAAAGAAAGTGCACCGCCTGAGAAAAAGACAATCAAAATAGGCGTATCCGCGGGACCGCATGCGGAAATTATGGAAGAAGTCAAAAAAGTGGCCGCTAAAGACGGCTTAGAGATCCAAATTGTCGAATTCAACGACTACATGACGCCGAATATTGCGTTGAGCCAAGGGGATATTGACGCCAACAGCTATCAGCATCAGCCGTGGCTGGATAATCAGATCAAAGACAGAAAGTACGAATTTGTATCTGTCGGTAAAACAGTTATTTTCCCCATGGGCATTTACTCGAAAAGCATAAAGAAAATTGACGAGCTTAAAGACGGCGCTACGATTGGCATTCCTAACGATCCGTCCAATAGCGGCCGTGCGCTGGCGCTTTTGGAAAAAGCCGGCGTAATTAAACTAAAACAAGGCGTGGGCATTAAAGCGACGATAGCGGATATTGTGGGAAATCCGAAACATGTTAAAATCAGCGAGCTTGATGCGGCGCAAATTCCGCATTCTCTGGTAGACATGGATGCTGCTGCCATCAATACGAACTATGCCATCGTAGCAGGTCTGATTCCGACGAAAGACTCCATTGCTCTAGAAGACAGCAATTCTCCTTACGCCAATTTGATCGTAGTGCGCACCAAAGACAAAGATGATCCGGTATTCCAACGCTTGCTGAAAGCGTACCATTCGCCGGAAGTGAAAAAATGGATTGAAGAAAAATATAAAGGGTCCTTTGTGCCTACCTGGTAAAAAGAGACTAACTGCTGAGAGAGAACTGGCGGCGTAGTTGTATTTGAGACAAGATTTGCGCGCGCCTCGTCAAAACCGGCTAAGGCGGCAGTTTCTTAACTCGCTGTGCTCAAACAAGCGAAACTGTTTTCCGCCTCAGTCGGCGTTGACGTCCTGCGGACCGGCTTGCTTCAATAAAAGTCTCAAATACAATACATACCGCATATCCCTCCAGCGTACCCTCCGGTCACTCTGGTTCTCTTGTTTGTTCTTCGTTATCCTAAGACCGCGCAGGCGGTCTTTCTTACTACTCAAAAGGAGAAGAAAAATGAAAATC
>CAZKCR010000013.1:0-24590 GCA_964551055.1 uncultured Anaeromusa sp.
TGCTTTGGCTGACGCAGTTTGGTTGGGCCAAGCCGGTTCCCATTAATCCCAATCGTTTTCAATCCTATCGCAGCGGTATGATCTGGGTTTCTTTGGCAGGTCCTCTTAGCAATGCAGTAATGGCTTTGGCAGCGGCAATCGCTTTGGGAGCTTGCAAGGTCTGGGGCGTGGGAATCCCGGAAGTATGGAAGATATTGGCTTGGACTAGAGACTATAATATTATATTGGCGATTTTCAACTTGTTGCCGATTCCCCCGTTGGACGGTTCAAAAGTGCTCAGCGTGTTTCTGCCTTGGAAGTACGCTGAATTATATGAACGGATTACTCCGTATAGTCCGGTAATTCTTATTGCCTTAGTATATATAGGCGTTATCGGCAGTATCGTTTATCCCTTTCAAATTGCGTTATATCTTGCCATTCAAACAATTGTTGGCATTTTATTTTTTTAGGAGGTTTTCAACATGACAGTAAAAGGACGCATTTTCAGCGGCATGCAGCCGTCTGGAAATTTTCATCTGGGAAATTATTTGGGAGCGCTAGAGAACTGGGTCAAGCTGCAAGATCAATACGAATGTTTTTTTTGCATTGTAGACTGGCATGCGTTGACTTCGACCTTCGAAAACACAGAAGCCATGCCGAAGCGTACGTATGAAATGGCGTTGAATTGGTTGAGCGCCGGCCTGGATCCCGAAAAAAACACTATTTTTATTCAGTCACAGGTAAAAGAACATGCGGAGCTGCATTTGCTGCTTTCGATGATGACGCCTTTGTCTTGGCTGGAACGAGTGCCTACTTATAAAGATAAGCTGGCGCAATTGGGCAGCCAAGGAAAAGATATCAATACGTATGGATTTTTGGGCTATCCGGAGTTGATGACCGCGGATATTGCGTTGTATAAGGCAGATACGGTGCCGGTAGGTATTGACCAATTGCCGCATTTGGAGTTGACGCGAGAGATCGTGCGGCGCTTCAATAATCTTTACGGGCGGGAAGTTTTTGTAGAACCCAAGGAAATGTTAAGCCAAGCTTCCTTGTTGCCAGGCTTGGACGGCCGTAAAATGAGCAAGTCCTACGGCAATGAAATTCCTTTTGCCGCCAGTGAAAAAGAAATTCGTGAAAAAGTGCGCCAAATGGTGACGGACCCGCAACGAGTACGCCGTGCGGATGTGGGAAATCCGGATGTCTGTCCGGTATTTACCTTCCATAAAGTATTTTCACCGGCTGTTGTAGTGACAGAGATCGACCAGGAATGCCGCAAAGCAGGGATTGGCTGCGTAGATTGTAAAAAATGCCTGGCTGACCATATGGTGAACGCCTTGGCTCCGATCCATGAGCGGAGAATCGTACTGGAGCAGCAACCGGAGCGTGTGCATGAAATTCTGGCCGCTGGCGCTGAAAAGGCGCGTAAAGTAGCAGACGAAACTATGCGCAGCGTCCGCGAAGTTATGCATTTGCCGAACTAAGCAAATGGAAGCATACCGCATCCGTTTAGAAGGCTTTGAGGGGCCATTGGCTCTTTTACTGCATCTGATTGAAAAAAACAGACTGGATATTTATGATATTCCCATTGCTGATGTGACAGTGCAATATTTGGCATACTTGCGCGAGATGGAAGAATTCAACATGGATATTGCCAGCGAATTTTTACTAATGGCCGCTACCTTACTGCAAATCAAATCCAGACTTCTTTTGCCGGTGGCTTCTGTCGAAGAAGAGGAAGAAGAGGGGCTGGACCCGCGCAAGGAATTGGTAGATCGGCTTTTGGAGTACCGGCGGTTTAAGATGCTGGCCCAGCTTTTAGGTGAGCGCTGGCAGTTGCGGCAGGGCGTTTATACGCGACCATCGCAGCTGCCTGAGCCAGCGCGGCCTTTGCCAGCAGGCCTGACTCCTCAGCTTCTCTTGCAAGCGCTGACTGCGCTGTGGGAAAGTCGGCTGCCGCAAACACAGGCAGTTGTAGAGCGAGAAGAAATAAGCATTCAAGATAAGATGGCCGATGTGGTACGCCTGTTGCAAGAGCGTCGTTGTATTCCTTTTGAAGATTTGTTGATTCGCAGCGGCTCACGAGGGGAAGTTATCGCCTCCTTTTTGGCTGTGCTGGAATTGGTTCGCTTACAGCGGGTGCGGGTGCGGCAGCTTCAGTCCTTTGGACCTATGGAAATCATTTTGTCTTGTGAGGAGGAACAGACTTGTTTTATCAGCACTTGAAGGCGCCTTTGGAGGCGCTCTTGTTTGCCCATGGCAAGCCTGTATCTGTTTCGGTTCTCGCGGAAGTACTGCAAGTAGAAGAAGAACACATTTTGTTGCTTCTGGCGGAAATGCAGGAAGAGTATGGCCGAAGCGAACGAGGCATCATGCTTTATGAAGTGGCGGGCGGCTTTCAATTAGGCACAAAAGAAGAGTGGGCTTCGCTGATTACTGCGTTGGCTGGAGCTAGGGAAAGCAAGCTGTCGGCGCCGGCGCTGGAAACATTGGCCATTATCGCCTTTAAACAGCCTGTAACGAAGCAAGAGATGGAAGAAATTCGCGGTGTGCGTATTGATAAAGTGCTGACGCAATTAGTAGAGCGAGGGTTGATTCGTGAAGTGGGGCGGAAAGAATCGTTAGGTCGTCCTATCTTATACGGTACAACCGAGGACTTTTTGGAATGCTTTGGCCTTCGTGATTTACAGCAATTACCTGATTTGCAGAACTTGCTGCCAAATGAAGCAACCAACATAGAAGAAAAAAATGAAGGTTAGGAGTTTCGGATTTTCATGGCGCGAAAAATTCTCTGGTTATTAGTTTTTGCCAGCGCTTTTTATACTTTGACGGCTGGCTCGGCGCAAGCGGCGCCTGCAGTGACGGCGAAAGCCGCCATTGTCATGGATGCAACGACAGGGGAAGTCTTGTATGCCAAAGATGCGGAAAGCCGCCGTTATCCAGCCAGTACGACCAAGATGATGACCTTACTGGTGGCTCTTGAAAAAGGACAGCTTGACGACTGGGTTGTTACAAGCGAAGCGGCGCGCGAAACCGAAGGCTCCTCCTTGTATCTGGAAAAAGGCGAAAAACAGAAGCTTTTGGATTTGTTATATGGAATTATGCTAGTGTCCGGCAATGATGCGACCGTGGCGGTTGCTGAACACATTGCCGGCTCGGTGCCGGCCTATGCCCGCTTGATGACGCAGAAAGCGCAGGAAATTGGTGCTGTAAATACGCACTTCGCCAACTCTAGCGGCTTGCCGGATCCCAATCATTACTCGACAGCCCATGACTTGGCTCGGATTGCCGCTTATGGATATCGCACCCAACCCTTGTTTGCAGAGATTGTCTCTTCTAAACGCAGGGTGTTGCCTTGGCCCGGCAAAGGGTATGATCGGGAAATTTTCAACGAAAATAGGATGCTTTGGTTGTACCCTGGTTCTAATGGCGTTAAAACCGGTTATACTGACGCGGCAGGCCGGTGTTTGGTTTCGGCGGCTAAACGTAATGGACTGCAACTGATTTCCGTAGTGCTGGATAGCGAACGTATGTGGGATGATTCCATTGCGCTTTTGGATTACGGTTTTGGTGTTGTCAAAGCGAAAAATTTGCTGATGCAAAATCAAACTGTCGCGGATGTGGCTGTTCTAGATGGTTTGCAAAAACAGATTTCTCTATATGTTGCGCAGGATATTGTTGTACCGGAATCGCGCAATGGCACAGGAAATACGTACCGTATTGTGGTGCAAAAACCGGACTCTATTGCCGCGCCAGTACATCGGGGAGACGTTATCGGTACGGTGCGGATTTTACGCGGAGATGAAGAAGTGACGGTGATGCCCCTTTTGGCCGGACAAGACGTGGAGCGGCGGTCATTGTTTCGGTTGGCGGTCTTATCGGCTGAAGATGTATGGACTTGGATGAAAGTGGCTTTTGCTCGGCTGTTGTCAGATGGAAGGCGAGCCTAGCAAGGCTGTTATGGGAAAATTAAGGAGGCGGAAATGCAGGAACGCTTGCAGAAAATACTGAGTCATGCCGGAGTGGCTTCACGTCGCGAGGCGGAGCGCTTAATCAGTGAAGGGCATGTGAAGGTCAACGGAAAGGTTGTAACCGAGCTGGGAACCAAGGTGGATGCGGGCAAGGATCGTATTCAAGTGGATGGTCGTCTGGTGGCGAAGGAAAAGCCTGTGTATTTGTTGTTATATAAGCCCAAAGGCTGCGTGACTACCTCCAAGGATCCGGAGGGACGCCAAACCGTTTTGGACCTGTTGGATGGGATTGACGCCCGTGTGTACCCTGTAGGGCGCTTAGACTACCATACAGAAGGTCTGCTGCTGTTGACGAATGACGGCGAATTGACGCATGCTTTGATTCATCCTAAGCATCAAGTGGAAAAGGAATACTTGGTACAGGTGAAGGGCATTCCTTCTGAAGAGAAGCTGGATCGCTTGAGGGCCGGCATTTGCTTGGAGGATGGTATGACTGCGCCAGTGGAAGTGCGGCTGCAGGAGATTTTACACGAGAAAAATCGCTCCGTTTTGACCGTAGTGCTGCGTGAAGGCCGCAATCGGCAAGTGCGCAGAATGTTTGATGCTATTGGTTTTCCGGTATGGTCATTAAAGCGAATTCGTTTTGCTTTTTTGACGCTTCAAGGCGTGCGCAGAGGAAAATGGCGTCACTTGACGACGGAAGAAGTGGCCGGCTTATATCAGTTTAAACCGGAGTAGGTATTGAGAGACCCTGTAATAGGGTCTTTCTTGATATACTGAAGCATGAGGGTAAGTGAAAGGATAAAATTAGATGGAAGAACGGAAAAAAATTGCTGTTATCGGGGCCGGGGCGGCTGGCCTAATGGCGGCTTTTGCGGCTGCTGAAGGTGGAGCTGCGGTGACAATATATGAAAAAATGGGACGGCCCGGGCGGAAAATAGGCATTACCGGCAAAGGTCGCTGCAACGTAACTCATGTCGGGGACCGAGAGCGGTTTCTTAAAAACATGGTAGGAAACGGCAAGTTTCTTTATAGCGCCTGGAATGCCTTGGATAACGACGCTTTGCGCGAAATGCTGCGCTGTGCCGGCGTGGAGACGAAAGAAGAACGCGGCGGCAGAGTCTTTCCCGTCAGTGAAAAAGCGGCAGATGTAGTGGCGGCTTTTGAGCATACCTTGCGTCGTCTTGGCGTGGCTTTTCGCCTGAAGACTCCTGTGCAAGAGTTGTGGCAAGAGGATGAGCGCCTTTGCGGCGTTACCTTGGTCGACGGCAGAAGGGAGAAGGCCGACGCCGTTATTTTGGCGACTGGCGGCGCTTCGTATCCGGGAACAGGCAGTACCGGAGACGGCTACCGCATAGCCGAAGAGGCCGGACATTCGTTGACGCCGCTGCAACCGGCGCTGGTTCCGCTGGAAGTGGAAGAAGAGTGGGTAAAAGAACTGATGGGTTTGTCGCTTCGCAATGTCGAAGCTTCGCTATGGGTGGAAGAAAAATGTGTGGCCGCTGAGTTCGGTGAAATGCTCTTTACGCATTTTGGCTTATCAGGCCCCATTATTTTGACGTTGAGTCGTCAGGCCGTCATGGCAGTAGCTGCAGGCAGTTTTGTGGAAATACGCGTTAACCTAAAACCAGCGTTGACAGCAGAGGTTCTGGATAAACGTCTGGCGCGTGATTTTGTTTCTTTAGGTCGTAAAAAGGCGGTGCATTGTTTGGACGAACTGCTGCCGTCCTCGCTGCGACCGGTAATACTGGACTTAGCTTTTATTAATACAGCGAAAGAAATTGGCCAATTGACGCGAGAGGAGCGTCATCGTCTGCTGGAGTTACTGCAGGCGCTGCCTTTTACGGTGACGGGAGCGCGGCCGATAGCGGAAGCCATTGTTACAGCCGGAGGCGTGTGTGTGAACGAGGTGGATCCGCGCACCATGGAGTCTAAAAAGGTGGCAGGTTTGTATCTGGCCGGAGAAGTGCTGGATATTGACGGCAATACAGGCGGGTTTAATTTGCAAGCGGCATTTTCCACTGGGTATTTGGCGGGCCGAAGCGCTGCGCAATAAAAATACAGGAAAACAGTCTGAGGAAAAGGAAAAAGCAAGGGTCAGCGTGAATTAAAATTAGTATAGAAGCAGATTTGTGAAAACGTATCGGAGGGCTGGTCATGATCATATTTATGCAAATGCCTACTTCCGGGCAAGTACAGCGAGTATTGGAAAAATTGCATCAGTGCGGACTGGATGCTCAGGTATGGCAGACAGGAGGGCGAACGGTAGTTACGGCTATAGGGGAAAATGACGATGTAGACGCCGACGCCTTTGAACGTTTGGACGGCGTGGAAAAAGTAGTGCAGACGCGGACTCCCTTTAAGCTTGTCAGCCGTTCTTTTCAGGCGGAAAACAGTTTGATTCGTGTTGGCGATGTAGTTTTTGGCGGTGAACAAGTGCCGGTTATTGCGGGACCCTGCGCTGTGGAAAGCTATGAGCAGTTTGCGGAAACGGCTCGGCTGGTAAAAGATGCCGGTGCCGCGATGCTGCGCGGCGGCGCTTATAAGCCGAGGACATCGCCGTATAGCTTTCAGGGCTTGGAAGAAGAGGGGCTGCGCATTTTGCGCGCCGTTTCGGACGAGGTGGGTTTGCCTGTAGTTTCAGAGGTAACCGATCCCAGAGCTGTGGAGACCGTCTGCAAGTATGTGGACATGCTCCAAATCGGCACGCGGAATATGCAAAATTTTGCGTTGCTGAAAGAAATCGCGCATGCGGACAAGCCAGTGCTGTTGAAGCGAGGCAGCTCGGCCACGGTAGAGGAGTGGCTGATGGCGGCGGAGTACGTTATGGTCGGCGGCAACGACGCCATTGTACTTTGCGAACGAGGTATTCGCACCTTTGAGCCGTATACTCGCAATACTTTGGATTTGAGCGCAGTGCCGCTTGCTAAACATTTGACACATTTGCCGGTCATTGCCGATCCAAGTCATGGAACAGGCAAATGGCGGCTGGTGACTCCTATGACTTTAGCCGCAGTGGCAGCCGGTGCAGACGGGGTCATTGTAGAGGTGCACCCCTGCCCGGAAGAAGCCGTTTCTGACGGCTTCCAGTCCTTGACGCCGCAGAATTTTGAACAGATGATGCAAGCGTTGTCGTCTATTGCCGCAGTAGTAGGCCGCAAAGGCTGAAGCAGATTATATTGAGGAGGATGTCTTATGACTCAGACACGCGTCATTCAACCAGTGCGCCAGTGGCAAGGAACTATTGTCGCACCAGGAGACAAATCCATTTCCCATCGTTCGGTTATGCTGGCAGGCTTATCTGAGCGGCCGGTTCGTTTGAGTAATTTTCTCTATGCTGCCGATTGCCTTTCTACAGTGCGCTGCATGCGTGCTTTAGGTGTGAAGGTAGAAAAGGATGCCGAAGGAGTGCTGACTGTCAGCGGTAATGGTCTTTATGGCCTGAAAGAGCCAGAAGATATTTTGGATGCAGGAAACTCCGGAACTACGCTGCGGTTGCTGAGCGGCATTTTAGGTGCACAGTCATTCTTCAGTGTGATTACAGGTGATGCTTCGTTGCGTCAGCGGCCAATGGGACGGGTTGTAAAGCCTCTTCGTTTAATGGGAAGTCAATTGGCAGGACGACAGGACGGGCGCAATATACCGATGGCAATCGGTCCGAATCCGACCTTGAAAGGCATACGCTATGATTTGCCTGTAGCAAGCGCCCAGGTGAAGTCGGCTATTCTTTTAGCAGGTTTATTTGCCGATGGTCCTACTACTGTAAGCGAACCGCATCGTTCTCGGGATCATACCGAGCGTTTGTTGGAACTATTTGGCGTGAAAGTGACAAAAGAAGGAACTTCGGTGACTGTGCAGCCAGCGCAGAGACTGGAAGCGCCGCCGGCGATTGATATTGCTGGGGATATTAGTTCAGCGGCGTTTTGGATGGTTGCTGCTTCGATTGTACCAGGCAGCGAAGTGACGATTGAAAATGTAGGTTTGAATCCGACGCGAACCGGTATTTTGGATGTGCTCGAACAGATGGGAGCCGATCTGACTGTATTGAACCGCCGTCGCAGCGGTAACGAAGATATTGCTGATATTCTCGTGCGTTCTGCGGAACTAAAGGGATGTGAAATCGGCGGTGAAATCATGCCTCGTCTGATTGATGAAATTCCTATTTTGGCGGTTGCTGCTATGTTTGCTACTGGAAAAACTATTATCAGCGGCGCAGAAGAACTGCGTGTTAAAGAAACAGATCGTTTGCATGCCGTTGCGATAGAGTTTGGAAAAATGGGCGCTGTGATTGAAGAAAAAACAGATGGGTTGGTCATTGAAGGCGGGCATTCCTTGCATGAGGCCACTTGTTTTGCTCATCATGATCATCGCATTGCCATGTCCTTGGCTATTGCCGGAAGTGCGGCTCGCGGCGTCACGATTGAAGGGGCGGATTGCGTAGAAATATCCTACCCGGATTTTTATGAAGTGTTAGCACGCTTTGCACAATAGTATGGAGCCGGGAGGAGAGAGTACGAGTTTATGGGAAAAAAAGTAGTTGTTGCCATCGATGGTCCGGCAGGCGCCGGTAAGAGCACTGTGGCCAAGAAAGTAGCGCAGCAGTTGGGCTATGTATATATTGATACCGGCGCTATGTACAGGGCGGTTGCTTGGAAAGCGACACAAGCCGGCATTAGCGCTGAGCAAGAAGAAGCATTGACGGTGCTGCTGGAAAATCTACAACTGGAACTGCTGCCTGGGGAAGGTGCAGCGAAGGTGCTTGTGGATGGCGTAGATGTCAGCGAGGCCATACGCACTCCCGAAATCAGCCGCCTGGTATCTATTTATGCTCAACAGCCGCAAGTTCGCAAGGCTCTTCTTGCCATGCAGCGGGATATGGGGGCTGCTGGCGGCGTTGTTATGGACGGGCGAGATATTGGTACGGCTGTGTTTCCGCAAGCTGAAGTGAAGGTCTTTCTTACCGCCTCTCTTCAAGAACGGGCGCACCGACGTTGGCTAGAATTGCAGGCCAAAGGAGAATCAATAGCAGAAGCAACAGTTGCGGCTGAAATGGAGAGCAGAGACAAACAGGATGAGGAGCGGGAATTGGCTCCGCTTGTGCAAGCGGCAGACGCTTATCTCTTAGATACCAGCGGTTTGAGTATTGACGACGTGGTGGCGAAAATTGCAGGGCGTTGTCAAGTTTGCCGGGATGCGGGAAAGAAGGTTTGACTATGTATAGCCTAGTGCGTTTTTTTCTGTATTGGCTATTTCGGCTGGCCTTTCGTTGTCGCGTTTGCGGTACGGAAAACATTCCTGCTACTGGTTCCGTCATTATAGCTTCTAATCATATTGGTAATTTTGATCCGCCTCTAATCGGGTGTCATATACCCCGGCGTATTTATTTTATGGCAAAAGAAGAATTATTTCGATTTCCGGTTTTTGCGGATGTGATTCGTTGGTTAGGAGCTTTTCCGGTTAAGCGAGGCAGTGCAGATCGTCAGGCAGTCAAGCGTATGCTGGAAATTCTGGTGGCCGGTCAAGTTCTAGGCGTATTTCCGGAAGGGACTCGGGGGAAAAACGGTGTTTTAGGCGAGCCGGAACCGGGGATGGCGATGATGGCCCTAAAGACGGGAACCACGATTGTACCTGTAGCTGTAAAGGGAACTGATTTTCGCAGCGGCGGTTGGCCCAAGTTCTCCGTGTCTTTCGGCAAGGCAATTCTTGTGGCGCGTACGAAACCGGACAAGGAAGCCGTTGATGCTTTAAGTCAGCAAATTATGCGGGAAATAGGAATTCTTATGGCGCAAAAAGAAAGTGAGTGAGTTACGGTGATGGAAGAAAGCTTGTCCGTAATTTTATTGCAACGTATTGCGATTCTTTCTGTTATTGCGTACATCTTTTCTCATACCAGAGCTTTTCGCTATCTTTTTAAAGAAGAAACTACTTTGCGAGAGCAGTTTGTTTTGATGCTCTTCTTTTCAGCGTTGTCTGTTGGCGGAACCTATATGGGCGTCCCTGTGGAAGGGGCGCTCGTTAATGTGCGAGATACCGGTGTTATTGTCGGAGGTCTGCTCTGCGGACCTCTTGTAGGCGGCGTTGCTGGCATTATCGGAGGCCTCCACCGGATTTTTATTGGCGGCTTTACGGCGGTGGAGTGCGGGATATCCACGATTTTAGCAGGGTTTTTAGCGGGTTATATTCACTATCGCATGCGTCCGAGAACGCCTGAAGTGGTAACCGGCATGGTTACCAGTACGACAGTGGTTCTATTTAGTATGGGCTTGATTTGGTTTTTGGCCAAACCGGACGCAGTAGCTCAGTCTTTGGTTATTCAAGCATTGCTTCCTATGGTTTTGGCTAATGGCTTAGGAATTGCGGCTTTTATGATTATTATTTATAATGCCCGTGAGCATCAGACTAAAATTGCAGCTATACAAACACATAAAGCATTGCATATTGCCAATTCTACGCTGCCTTACTTTCGGCAGGGCCTTAACCGCCTGTCTGCGGAAAAAGTAGCTACAACTGTGCGATATATGACAGGCGCAGCAGCGGTAGCTATCACCAATCAGCATACCGTACTGGCTCATGTGGGATTAGGGGCGGATCATCACCCGGCGGGCGGGCCGATTGTAACTTCAGTGACGAAGGAATGCATTCAAAGCGGGCAGATCTTGACTGCTCGCAATGGACGAGAAATTGGCTGCAGCAATGCGGAGTGTCCGTTGCATTCGGCCGTGTTAGTGCCGCTTTTGTGTCGGGAAAAAATTGTTGGCGCTTTTAAACTGTATTATAGTCGCGATGATGCCATGAACCAATTGGACATTGAATTTGCTCAAGGCTTGGGGCAAATCTTTAGCACGCAGTTGGAATTAGCGAATCTGCAGCAAATGTCGGAAATGGCCACTAAAGCGGAATTGAAGGCTTTGCAGGCGCAGGTCAATCCGCATTTTTTGTTTAATGCGCTGAATACTATTGTTTCTTTATGCCGGACGGATTCGGAGCAGGCTCGAACGTTATTAATTGAACTGAGCGATTTTTTTCGGCGTACGCTGAAATCTTCCCGTGAATTTGTCAGCCTCCAAGAAGAATTGGAACTAGTCGATTCCTATTTGGTGCTGGAAAAAGCGCGCTTTGGTCCACGGTTAAAGGTAGAGAAAGAAATTGACGCCACTATGCTGGGAATACAGGTGCCTGCATTTATTTTACAGCCTTTAGTGGAGAATGCTGTTAAACACGGTCTTTTAGCTAGGGAAAGCGGCGGCATGGTAGGGCTGAATATTGCGCAGCAGGCCGGACATATGGAAATTTGCGTATATGATGATGGCTTGGGGATTGAAGAAAAAGTAATGGAAAAAATTCTCCTGTTGGGGTATGGAAAAGGAACCGGCGTTGGTCTTACCAATGTTAATGAGCGCCTCAAAGTATTGTATGGCGCTTCTTACGCGCTGAAGATGGAAAGCGTTCCCGGCGAAGGCACGCGCATTTATTTGAGGATTCCTGTACATGCCAAAGAAAGAGAGGAATACTATGCCCAATGAATGCAGATTGCGGGCATTTCTAGTGGATGACGAAATGCATGCACGCAATGAGCTGGCTTATTTGCTCTCCCTTCACGAAGATGTCCAGGTTTGCGGTCAAGCGGCTGGTGTGACGGAAGGGCTGGCTGGCGTATCTAGAGAAAAGCCGGATGTCGTCTTCGTAGATGTAGAGATGCCAGGCCTTAGCGGTCTTTTACTGGCAGAGACTTTTGCCGATAAACCGGAAGCCCCGCTGCTTGTATTTGCCACGGCTCATGAAGAATTCGCCGCCCGGGCATTTGATCTGAATGCCTTGGACTATGTACTGAAGCCGTTTTCGCAAAAACGGATTGAGCGTTGCCTGGATAAAGTACGTACTGCTTGGAAAGAGCGCCATAGTGACAATCGTTTTTGTGCTTCTCCTACCTATCTTAAGGAGAAGCTGGCTATTGATGATGGGGGCAAAACCGTCTTGATTAATGCAGAAGATATTTTGTTGGTGCAGGCGGCTAACAATCAAGTGCGCATTCAAACGAAGAACAAGACCTATGCAGCTAGTTTTAGCTTGAACGAATTGCAGGAACGCTTAGGCGAGGAAAGCTTTTTTCGCAGTCATCGCAGCTATTTGGTCAATCTCCGTAAGGTGAAAGAAATTATCCCCTGGTTTAACGGAGCTTACAATATTATCCTAGAAGACCTGCCGGACGAGGAGATACCTGTAAGCAGACAGCAGGCTGGCCCGCTCAAACGTATTTTTGGTCTGTAAGAGATAAAACCATTCACAGACCCAGGTGGTGGTTCACCCGTCATATACTGCATTTCACAGCATATGTATTGTCGAGCATTCCATTCTTTTGTATGCTAAAAACAGGAAATTTATGAAATTCTTGTGATTGGCGGAAAGGAGGGAGCGACAAGCATAGGCTGTTTTCTTTTTGAATTTTAAATAAGAATAGGAGGAAAAAGTATGAATTCTGCATTACTTCTTATTGCATCTGGATGCTTGTTTGTCTTGGCATATCGCTATTATTCCGCATTTATTGCTGCTAAAGTTCTCATGCTTAATGACACGTACGTAACTCCCGCCTATCGCTGCAACGATGGACGTGAATTTGTACCCACGAACAAATGGGTGCTTTTCGGCCATCACTTTGCCGCTATCGCCGGTGCTGGTCCTCTTGTAGGCCCTGTATTGGCTGCTCAGTACGGCTGGGGTCCCGGCTTTGTTTGGATTTTGTTGGGCTCGATCTTTGCAGGCGCGGTGCATGACTTTATTATTTTGTTCGCGTCTATTCGTCATAACGGCCAGTCTTTGGCTGTTATTGCTCGTCGGGAAGTGGGACCTCTTACCGGTATCACTACTTCTCTTTCCATTTTCTTTATTATCATTGTGGCTTTGGCCGGTTTGGCCATGGTTGTTGTAAATGCTCTCTTTAAGAATCCTTGGGGCCTTTACACCCTGAGCATGACGATTCCGATTGCTATTGTTATTGGTCTGTACATGTTCAAGATTTTCCCCGGTGCTATTCGTTCCGGCTCGATTATCGGCTTTATCGCTGTAATGGGCGCTGTGTTGACCGGTCATTGGCTGCTTCCTGGCGGTCCGCTGGAAAGCTGGGCTGATGCATTCAACTGGAGCAAACCGGCTTTGTCAGTTGCTTTGCCTGTCTACGGTTTTTGCGCTGCTACGCTGCCTGTATGGCTGTTGTTGGCGCCGCGCGACTATTTGAGCTCTTATATGAAAATCGGCACCATTGCTGCTTTGGCGCTGGGCATTTTGATTGTGCAGCCTTCCGTCAATATTCCTTTCACTACGCCCTTTGTTAATGGCGGCGGTCCGATCATTCCTGGACCGGTATGGCCGTATGTGTTCATTACGATTGCTTGCGGCGCTATTTCCGGCTTCCACTCCTTGATCAGCTCCGGTACGACGCCGAAAATGATTGAAATCGAAACACATGCCCGTGCTATCGGTTACGGCGGCATGGTTATGGAAGGCTTTGTAGCTATGATGGCTTTGATTTCCGCTGTGGTTATGATGCCTGGCGACTATCTGGCTATCAATAGCCCAGCTGCTGCTTATGCTAAAGTGGCTGCGCAGTTCCCGACTGTAGAAATCAAGCAATTGTCCGCCTTGGTAGGCATGGATGTTATGCATCGCCCCGGTGGCGCTGTTTCACTGGCTGTGGGCATGGCCCATATTTTCTCCAGTATCGGTGGCATGAAACATCTGATGAGCTACTGGTATCAATTCGCTATCATGTTTGAAGCCCTCTTCATTCTGACTACGATCGATGCCGGTACTCGTGTAGCCCGCTATATTTTGCAGGATATTCTGGGAACCTATGTGTATGCTCCGTTGAAAGAGTCTCACTGGTGGCCCGGCATTCTCTTCACCAGCGCTCTTGTAAGCGTGATGTGGGGTTACTTGCTCTATAGCGGTGATGTTGGTACTATTTGGCCGCTCTTTGGCGTAGCCAATCAGCTTCTGGCTATTGTTGCCTTGGCGCTGGGAACGACGATTATTTTGAAGATTGCTCCTAAGAGCTATGCATTGATTTCCTTTGTGCCGATGGTATTTCTGGTTGTTACTGTTATTGCCGCAGGCATTATGAATGTTGGCATGTTCTTCAAAATGGGGAACCTCTTAGGCAACATTAACGGTACTGTCAGCATTGTGCTGATTGTATTGGTAGTTATTACCTTGATCGATTGCGCTCGCAAGTGGCTGGAATTGCTGAAAACCGATAAACCGGTCGGCATGAACACGGAAATCCAAAACTTTTGCGAGTATGGCAAAACACAACCGAATGTGACTCCCTGATACCCAGTAAAAGGGTGCAAGTAGGCGGGGACTCTGGTCTGTTTTGAGGACAGACCAGAGTCCTTTTTTGTTGAGGTTCTTCTTTTTTTTAAAAATAATGAGGTAAAAAAGGATTTCTCGTTCAGTCAGCGAATTTTATAAAAGTATTAGTATCTTTGCTCAGGAGGTTAAAGTGTAACTTTATGAAAATAGTAATAGCAGAGCATTGTGGTTTTTGCTATGGTGTGCGCAGAGCCGTCGAGTTGGCGGAAAAATGCAAAGATACGAGCGGTCCGGTGGCAACATTGGGGCCGATCATTCATAATCCCCAAGTGGTAGAACGTTTGCAAAAACAAGGGGTCGGAGTGGCGTCTTCTTTGGCTGAGTTTTCGACAGGGACGGTTGTCATTCGCTCTCATGGCGTAGGCCCAAGCGTGTATCAGGAAGCAGAAAGCAAAGGATTGAACGTAGTTGACGCTACCTGTCCGCACGTGCAAAAAGCGCAACAAGCCGCGGCAAGATTTTTTCAGGAAGGACGCCAAGTGATTATCATTGGCGAACATAGGCATCCGGAAGTGCAAAGCATTCTGGAATGGGCGCAGCGGCAAGCGAAAGTAGTAGAAAATAAGGAAGAAGCGGAAGCCTTGCCTGAATATGAAAAAGTAGGCGTTGTTTCCCAAACAACCTTTGCTACCGATTTATTTGCAGAACTTGTCGCCATTGTATCGGCCAAAGCCTCCGATGCTGCAGTAGACAGAACCATTTGTGCGGCAACAGAGCAACGGCAGCAAGCTGCGTTGCAGTTGGCTTCTCAAGCACAGGTCATTATCGTGGTAGGCGGCAAAAACAGCGCCAATACGAATCGTCTAGCCGAACTTTGCGCCCGGGCGGGAACAAAGGTATATCATATAGAAACGGCGGAAGAATTACAACCGGCATGGTTTATTGATGTGGACACGGCAGGAGTTACTGCAGGGGCATCAACGCCGGATTGGATTATTGAGGAGGTTTGTAGGAAAATGCAGGATTTTAACGAAATGTTGGCCCAAACAGCGGAGAAAATTGAACGGGGCATGGTGATTAAAGGGACTGTCGTAGGGATTCGGCGCGATGAAGTATTTGTCGATATCGGTTATAAGGCGGAAGGAGTTATTCCTCTGAAAGAGTTGGCTTATCCCGCACCGGCCCAAGCTTCGGACGTGGTGAAAGATGGCGAAGAGATTGATGTTTACGTGTTGAACGCAGATAATGAAGACGGTCAAGTATTGCTGTCTAAGCGTCGCGCTGACGAACAAGTTGCCTGGAATCGATTAGAAGAGGCGTTGGCCCAGAAACAGCCATTGGAAGTAACGGTTACGGCTGAAGTCAAAGGAGGTCTTTCCGTAGCTGTCTTTGGTATTCGAGGCTTTATTCCTGCGTCTCATATTGATTTGCGTTTTGTGGGAAATCTAGGCGAATATATCGGTCAAACGATTCAGGTTGTGCCGATTGAAATTGAACGGGGCAAAAAACGAATTGTTTTGTCCAGAAAACTGATTTTGGAAAGCGAGCGCAAACATAAAGAGGAAGAAATATACGGTTCGATCGAGCCTAATCAGGTTGTACACGGCGTCGTGCGTCGTCTTACTGATTTTGGCGCTTTTGTCGATATCGGCGGTGTTGACGGATTGATTCATATTTCCGACTTGTCTTGGCATCATGTTAAATCGCCTCAAGAAGTTGTGCAGGTTGGCGATGAAGTGGATGTCTTGGTGCTCAAGGTGGATGCGGCTGCTAAGCGGATTTCCTTAAGCCTGAAACAAACCCAGCGCGATCCTTGGATGGATGCGGTGGAAGAGCTGCAGGAAGGCATGCTGGTAAAGGGCGTTGTGACTAAATTGATGCCTTTCGGTGCTTTTGTGAAAATTCATGGCGATATTGAAGGCCTTGTGCATATTTCGGAAATGGCGGAGCAGCGCGTAAATAAGCCGGAAGAAATTGTTTCCATCGGTCAAGAAGTCGTCGTCAAAGTGATTCGCGTAGAAAAAGAACAGAAACGGATTGGCCTCAGTATTTCGCAGGCGCAGCAAGAGACGGAAAGAGCGGAATTCAGCTCTTTCATTGATACGCAGGCAGAACCGGTGCAAGCGACTATTGGCGAACGCTTAGCCGCTGAAGAAGAGAAATAAGATGCAGTCTGTCAGGCAGTCGCGCAAGTTGGATCATGTGCGCTGTGCGTTGGAATTGTCAGACGGGCCGTCACAAAATGGTTTTCAGGATGTACGCTTGCTGCATCATTGCCTGCCTGATTTGGCATTGACGGAAATTTCTCTTGCTACATCCATCGGAAAGCAGACCTTGGCGCATCCCTTAATTATCAATGCGCTCACTGGCGGTGCTCAGGATGTGGCGCATTTAAATGAGCGTCTGGCTGTTTTGGCAAGAGAGACTCAAAGTGTGTTGGCTGTGGGCTCGCAATATGCCGCGGTGGAGGAGCCGGAGCTTGAAGAAACCTTTCGCGTTGTGCGGCGGCATTTGCCGCAGGGAGCTGTGTGGGCGAACGTAGGAGCGCATGCAACGCCGGCGCAAGCGGTAATGGCGGTTGAGATGTTGGGAGCAGAGGCTTTGCAGCTGCATCTAAATGTTGCGCAGGAACTGTTTATGGCGGAAGGAGACCGTGATTTCCGAGGCTATCGGGACAATATCGCCGCTATTTGCAGCGCCGTATCGGTTCCGGTGATAGTCAAGGAAGTGGGATGCGGCATGCAGCGGGAAGCGGCAGAGATCCTTCTCAACTGTGGAGCAGCAGCCTTGGACGTAGGCGGTTGCGGCGGCACGAATTTTATTGCCATTGAAGCCCAACGGCGAAATGTCTCTTTAGCGGAAGATCTTTTGTCCTGGGGAATTCCTACGGCCTGCTCGCTGTTGGAAGCCGGCAGCGTAGTGCAGCAGCAAGGCGCTTCTTTGATTGCTTCCGGGGGTGTAAGAACAGCACTAGAGATTGTTAAGGCCGTAGCCTTGGGCGCTGATGCGGTTGCTTTGGCGGCGCCAGCACTGCGCATGGTGTGGTCTGGCGATTTGGAGGCTGCTGTCGGGCAGTGGCAGGCCTTGTTGATGCAAGTTCGGCAATTGCTGCTTTTGTCTGGCTGCAGCTGTATTGAAGAACTGCAGAAATCTCCGGTGATTTTAACTGGTCTTGTCGAGTCTTGGGCGGAGCAGCGCGGTTTGACGCGACGCTTTTTCTAAAAGATACAGGTGCCGGTCACGAAGGTGGCCGGCTTTCTTGTCTTTGCTTGAACAGATGTGTTAAGATGAAAATGAAGAATCACTGTACAGGAGGGCAAATTCAGTTGGATGATGTACAAAGCTCGATGGATCATAGAGGTATTTCACTGCAAAAAGTAGGGGTTAAAGGGGTTCGCCTGCCTTTTTCTATTCGGACGAAGGCTGGAGGATTTCAGCATGTTGTCGCTACGATTGATGCGGCAGTGGATTTACCCCATGATTATAAAGGAACCCATATGAGCCGTTTCTTGGAAGTCCTGGATGCTTGGCGAAACAAGCCGGTTTCCATGGTGGAATTAGAAGAGATGGCGAAAGATATTTGCGTTAGATTGCAGGCAGGGCGGGCTCATGTCTGCTTTTCGTTCATTTATTTTATTGAAAAAGCGGCGCCGGTAAGCGGCATTCGCAGTTTGGTTGATTATAACTGTTCTTTTGAAGCAGCTTATGATGAAGATGGAACTTTTGATTTTATTATTTCCGTGGAAGTTCCCTTTACATCTTTATGCCCTTGCAGCAAAGAAATATCTCGCTATGGCGCGCATAATCAGCGTGGCATGATGCGGGCGCGGTTGCGTTGTCGCCCAGGGGTGTTGCATTGGTTGGAAGACTTGGTGGCTTCTATGGAAGAGCAGGGAAGTGCGCCGGTGTATTCGCTGCTCAAACGGCAGGATGAAAAATTTGTCACCGAGCAGGCTTACGAAAATCCTAAATTTGTAGAAGACGTTATTCGCGATTTGATTTTGCTGTTTCGCGGCCTTAAGGGCGTGCGTTGGTTTGCAATTGAATGTGAAAACTTTGAGTCTATTCACAATCACAGCGCTTATGCCGCACACAGCGAATGGATAGAAGGAGAGACTGGAAAATGAAACAGGGCCAAGGCGCTTTAGTAGTTTTCAGCGGCGGACAGGACAGCACTACTTGCTTGTTTTGGGCGCTGGAGCGATTTGAGCGGGTGGAAGCGGTTACATTTGATTACGGGCAACGACATAGCAGCGAAATTGAGCACGCACGGCATATTGCAGCAGAACTTGGCGTAAAACATGCAGTACTGGATATGACGCTGCTGAATCAACTGGCCCCTAATGCCTTGACACGTGCGGAAATTCCCGTCGAAGGGGGGCAAGAAGGAGCGCTTCCTTCCACCTTTGTGCCGGGACGTAATTTGCTTTTTTTGTCATTTGCGGCTGTTTTGGCTAAAGGCCATGATTTGCGCCATATTGTGACCGGCGTGTGCGAGACCGATTACAGCGGTTATCCGGATTGCCGGGATGTATTCGTCAAGTCATTGAACGTCACCTTGAATTTGGCCATGGCGGAGGAGTTTGTTTTGCATACGCCTCTGATGTGGCTGGATAAGGCGCAAACCTGGGAGTTGGCGGACCAAATGGGCAAGCTCGAGTATATCGCTGAAAAAACGGTGACTTGTTACCATGGGCTTCCCGGTGCTGGCTGCGGCGAGTGTCCATCTTGCCTTCTGCGGGCCAAGGGGCTTGAAGCTTACCTGCAGCAACGCCAGCCGGGGGGCAAGGTATGAAATATCCGGTTTTAGAATTGTTTAGCAGTATTCAGGGAGAAGGATATTATCAGGGTACGCTAGCGTCTTTTATACGCCTGGGCGGTTGCAATCTTCGCTGCGCTTGGTGCGATACGGCTCATTCACAAACGGCGGCAGGAACCAGAGAAATGGACATTGCAGACATTCTTGCACAACTTCCTCAGGACGTGCACCGAGTCATTATTACCGGCGGCGAGCCGACGCTGCATGATTTAGGACCCTTAACTGCGGCGCTGCATAATCGTGGGCATGAAGTGGCTTTGGAGACTAATGGCACTCAAGAGGTGCCGGCTGAGTGGGGCATTGACTGGATTGCGGTTTCCCCTAAGCCGGATGCTGCGTATGACGTACGCTGCCATGCGGATGAACTGAAATACGTAGTAGATGAGCAATTGCAGGCGGAGCATATTCAAGATTCCTTGGTTCCTGCTGGGCGGGTATATTTGCAAGTGGAAGGGGGAAAGTCTACTTCGGCTTTGCGAGCTTTGGAATTGGTGCGCGCCAACCCTCAGAAACTGTGGCGCGTAGGCGTACAGCTGCATCGAGTGTTGCAGGTGCCTTGATTATGACATTTCATTTGCAAACAAGCGGCGGATAAAGGCGGTGAAAGTGTTGGAAAAACAGGCATTAAACAATATGGATAGCAACAAAGTATTTAAGGCCGCCTTGACAACTCCTTCCGGTTTGAGCGGCGGCGACGCCTGGACTCCAGATTTGCATCTGGCTTTATATAGGACGGCGCAGCTTGGGGCTGGCGGGCAGCTTTATGAGGCGGTCGCTCACAACGGAACTCGCAGCGCTATCCATCGTCTTGACAGTTTTTATTCTTTCTGGACTTTTTGGCCGCAGGTGGTTAATGCTGCTTTGCTGGAGGAGTATCGCTTATTGGCTGGCGATGAGTCGATCTTGCGTCGACAGTTTCATCGGCCCGAAAGCATTCACGGCATTAGTCATATGAAGCGGGTGTTGTTGCATGCTTTTTTTCTTTCCTTTTTGGAGCAATTGTCGGCGAAGGATCGGAAAGTGCTGTTGTATGCAGCGGCATTTCATGATATTGGGCGCAATCATGACGCGTTATGCGAGCGTCATGGAGCGGATAGCATTGAGAAAATGAATAAGATTGTTGTCGTACAGCAGCAATTAGATGCGGAAGATTTGAGGGCGTTGCAGTTTATTATGCAGTGGCATTGCATTGCGGATCAGCGCGGTGTAAAAGCTCTGGGAGAAATGCCGGCTGCTGAGCAGGAACGCATCAAGCGGCTTTTCTTTTTGTTTAAGGATTGTGACGCCTTAGATCGCGTTCGTATTTTGGATTTGGACTTTAAGTATCTGCGCTGTCGTCGATCTTGGCAATTGGCGCTTGTGGCGTATCAGCTTTTGCATCACTTAGGGGAATTGGAACGCGAGTTTCTTCTTTGAACAATAGAAAATCCCTTTCGCGTTTTTCATGTATTTCGCGGTTCGTTATCCACAAACCCTTGCCATTCCTCCTGTTTCAGTCTATAAATTCTGGTATAGCAAAAAAGCCGCAGCGGGCGGCTTTTCTATTTGGCAGCTGGAACTACGAAAAGAAGGAGATAACAATGTTTGTTAGTCGATTAAGATGAAAAAATTGATTATTACTGAAAAACCATCAGTAGCTAGAAATATCGCCGATGCCATTAATGCTAAAATCAGAAAAGATGGTTTTATTGAAGGCAATGATTATGTAATAACATGGGCTTTTGGTCATTTGCTGCAGTTATATGATTTAAAAGATTATAATCAAGACCTCAAAGGTTGGAGATTAGAGTATTTTCCTTATATACCAAACGAATTTAAATATAAAATCAAAGTTTCTGATCGAAATAGAGAGCAAATTGACGCCGGAGCCAAAAAGCAAGTTGATATTATTAACGCGTTGATTATGCGTGAAGATATAGACGGGATTATTGCGGCAACAGACGATGATCGAGAAGGTCAAATTATTTTTGATGAAATTGCCTTATATCTGGATATAAAAAAGCCCATCGAGCGGCTGCTGCTAAACGAATGGACCAATGATGAAGTGAAAAAAGGCTTGCAAAGCTTGCGCGCCAATACAGAAATGAGATCCTTGCAGGATGCAGGCTTTGGGCGGCAACTGGCAGATTGGCTGATTGGTATTAACCTTACGTCAGTGGCTACCGTGAAGTATCGTGCTGATGAATCGATCAAGGTTTTAAATATTGGTCGTGTCTTATTGCCGACATTAAAGATTATTTATGATCGCGATAAAGAAATTGAAGCCTTTAAAGAATCCAGCTACTATAAATTAGTTTCCGAGTTTAAAACCGAGGAAGACAGCTTGTTTGAAGGTGTGTATCATGAAAATGAAAGTGAAAAATTTGAAACCAAAGACAAGTTGGAGCTGCTGCAAAAAGAGTTAGCTAAAAAAACGGCGCGCATTACAAGTAAAAAAGTGGATTATAAAAAAGAATATGCGCCGTACTTGTTTAATTTATCGAATTTGCAAGGGTATATTACCAGTAAATATAAAGGCTGGACCTCTGATAAAGTCTTGAAGACAGCCCAAACATTATACGAAAATAAGTTGATTACCTATCCTAGAACAGCCAGCTCGGTACTGGATGAAAGCTTAATTGAAAAAGCGGAAAAAGTGTTAAATGCACATAAAAAAGGGCTTCCCTTTGAAAAGGACATCGTTTTTCATACGTCCAAGCGAGTCTTTGACAGTAAAAAGGTTGAGAGCCATTCAGCCATTATGCCCACCTATGTTTTGCCACGGAATATGAATAGTGATGAGAAGATTGTTTACGAGGCGGTAGTAAATCGCTTTTTAGCGCAGTTTATGCCTGTGGCGGAATATGAAGAAACAGAATTAGTTATTAAGATCGATAGTGATCTGCTGGAAGGCGTTTTTCTAAGTAAAGGAAAAGTAGAATTAAACGATGGCTGGAAAAAAGTCGAACACGTAACTTCAAAAGAAATTACCTTGCCCCATGTTGAAGACGGTGATACGGTCTTTGTACACAAGAGCAGCGTGAATGAAGTGAAACGCAAGGCGCCTAAATATCACTCGGAAAAAACGTTATTGCGTGAGATGGAGAATTGCGGCCGTAAATATAAAGAAGATGATGCTGAAGAAATGATGCTTGCCATCTTGAGCGGCTTTAGCATCGGGACGCCTGCAACAAGGGCGGAAACCATAAAAAAACTAAAAGATGTCGGCTATATAGAAATTCGCGGGAAGAGCCTGGCTTGCACCGAATTGGGTAAAATGATGGTTGAAAAATTTCCTGTAAAAGAATTATTTGACTTAGAATATACAGGGAAATTAGAAAAAACCTTATCAGATATTGAAAAGAAAAAATTCAACAAAAGCGATTTTATAAATATGATGATCGAGTTCGTAATAAAATCGGTTAATGATGTAAAAGGCGCCGCTGCTTTTGGGGCCCATGCAGTTATCCCGGAAGATGTAGAAGTCTTAGGCCTCTGCCCGGAGTGTAATAGCCCGGTGGTAGAATCAGCGAAAGCCTTTGGCTGTAGTAACTGGAAAAACGGTTGTAAATTTACCATCTGGAAAGACGATAAATATATTGCGTCTTTTGAAAAGCAAGTCTCACCCGAGATGGTGAAGCTGCTCTTGCAAAACGGCAGAGTTGGTTTTCGTGGCTTAAAAAGCAAAAAGGGGAACAAATTTGCTGCCTATTTCTATTATGGCAAGGATGAAAATACAGGCAGATACAATTGGAAAATGGAATTCATTGATTGAATTAGAAGCCTCTGAGCGTTACAGCTTGGAGGCTTTTTTTGTCGCGCTATCTGGTTGAAGAACCGCGAAACACGCGAAAAACGCGAAAGGGGTTTATGAATAAACGGCGGCATAACAGTCACGGCGGCGATAACGAACCGCGAAATGCGCGAAACACGCGAAAGGGTTTATAAATAGTGAAATTCCGTATCCCTCCGTCGAACCCTCTCGCGACTCCGGTTCTCTTGTTCAATATTTTCACTGTTCTCTGTGCGACGTTCTTCTGGATAACGAACCGCGAAAGACGGGAAAGGGTAAATAGGTATCTGCCGGTCGTCGGCAGGAAGCAAATGAATGGCTTCAATGATCGTAACAATAAATTTGAATCGTAACATTATAAGTGTTACGATGTAAAAAACAATGTTACGGAGGTGCGGGGATGCAAGAGTTTTTGCGGAAGCAGCTTCATCAAAATGTGGAAATTGTTCCCTATTATGGAAGTAGTCCGTTGCCATTGTATTTGAAAAACAACTATGAGCTATCGGTGATACAGTTTTCAGAAATAGAATGCCTTTTAATGCGACCGCTGGATAAAATTCATATTGCTACGCTGAAAAAACATCATGCGAAGCTGCAGACGTTGACCGGACTGCAATGCATATTATGCTTTAAAGAATTGAGAACCTATACTTATCACAAACTAGTTGAATCGGGGATACCCTTTATTCAAGAAGAACGCCATATTTATCTGCCGTTCTTAGGGATGGTTTTGTCTACACGTGCATTGGAGAAGAAAGAATTAGAAGCAAAAGAAAAAGTGTCTTTTTTAACGCAACAATTTTTGCTATTAGCTATTTACCGCCAATGGAACAAAGTGAGTCTTACCCAAGTAGCGACAGAAATGAATATATCGAAAATGTCTGTTTCTCGCTGTTTTGATGAATTGGAGTCGATTGCGCTTTCGTGTATTAAGCGCAGCGGGCGCAGCCGGTTTTTTATTTGGACCCAATCTTGGCGAAACCTTTGGCAGGTTGTAAGCGGTTTTTTAAATAATCCAATTGTTAAGCAATATAAGTTGCAAGAAAGTCTTGGCAGGACGGATCTAATGCTTGCCGGTGTATCTGCTCTGAGTGTATATTCGATGCTTAATGATGAGCCGTATAAGGTATATGCAGTGGATAAAGCGATGGCGAAAAAGCTATCTTTACAAGATAAAGCGAGGGTTCCGGAAGGTGAAGAACCTGCAGAAGTGTTTCTGGTAATGCAGCATGTGATTCCATATCATGACGGAAAGACGGTTGATCCGCTTAGTATCTTACTGATGCTTTCTCCAGAAGAGAAAGCTGACCCTAGAATTGAAATGGCAGTCGATGAAATGCTGAAGGAGCAAATATGGTCAAAGGATTAGATGTATTTAAACGGTATTTTGAAAGAAAAATAGCGAGTTGGTTAGTGCCGCTAACCAACTGAAATTGAAATGAAATTACGCAAAAATACAAGCGATATCATTTCGCAAATAGGTCAAAAAATGAAAAATTTCAAAGTTGATGAGATAGGAGAAGCCTTTAAGCTCGGATGCAGCTCAGAGGCTTTTTTCGAAGGTGATGATAAAGCAGAGGGAGCTGGTGACGAACCGCGAAATACGCGAAAATCGCGAAAGGAGTTTAAGGGCCAGGAGCTTTTGTATGAACGGCGGCGTAACAGTCACGGCCACTGTAGCCATGGTCGTTTCCAGCTGTTCCTGTGAAACTCTCTACCCCTCCGTCGAACCCTCTCGCGA
>CAZKCR010000014.1:0-22949 GCA_964551055.1 uncultured Anaeromusa sp.
AATCCACAAACTCCCGAATCACGACCTGTTCAACACCGTCGCAAGCCTCCAACTGTACGCTGACGACTTCCCGCGAAGAGGTAGGTACGTTTTTACCAACATAATCGGCACGAATCGGCAATTCCCGATGTCCGCGATCCACCAATACGGCCAAGCGAATGGACTGAGGGCGTCCCATGTCGATTACTGCGTCCAAGGCAGCCCGGATGGTCCGTCCTGTATACAGTACGTCATCCACCAGCACTACAATTTTCCCATTCAGATCAAAAGGGATTTCCGTGCCATGAACTACAGGTTGATAGGCTAATGTCGACAAATCATCTCGATACAAGGTAATGTCCAGAAGACCGATAGGAGGACGATAGCCTTCGATTTTTTCAATAGCCCCTGCCAAATATTCCGCCAGCGGCACGCCGCGCGTACGAATGCCGATCAAGACCACATCTTTAACGCCTTTGTTTTTTTCAATAATTTCATGGGCAATACGAGTCAGAGCTCTCTGCACCCCTTGTCCATCCATAATGACGGCTTTGTCTTGAATCTTTCTCATCATTCGACTCCTCCTATCGCAAATTGCTCCCGCAGTTCCCGCAGTATGCTTTGCATATCTTGCGGCAAAGGCGCTTCAAAAGAAAGAACTTCCTTCGTATGAGGATGGGTAAAGGACAAATTCGCCGAATGCAGCGCCTGTCCTTGAATCAAATGGGCAAAGTAGGGCTTCAAGCGGCCATATTTAGGATCTCCTACCACAGGATGGCCGATATACTGCATATGCACGCGAATCTGATGTGTCCGCCCTGTTTCCAAGCGGCATTCCAAAAGCGTATACTCTGTAAAACGCTCTACCACTTTAAAATGAGTAACTGCGTCTTTACTGTTTTCAAAAGTGACCGCCATTTTTTTACGGTCTTTAGGGTGGCGGCCAATGGGCGCCTTTACAACACCTTGCTCTACTGTGACAGCCCCATGAACAATCGCCAAATATTTGCGCGTAGCCGTCTTGTCTTTAATCTGCTTCGCCAGCGAAAGATGGGCCGCATCTTCCTTGGCGATCACCAGCAAACCGGACGTATCCTTGTCCAGGCGGTGCACAATACCGGGGCGTACCTCTCCATTGATGCCGGATAAATCTTTGCAATGCTCCAAGAGAGCATGTACCAGAGTCCCGTGATGATTGCCGGCAGCCGGATGGACGACCATGCCGCGCGCTTTGTTAATCACCGCTACATGTGCATCTTCATAGACAATATCCAAAGGCAACGCTTCCGGCTGCAAGGAAGAGGCTTCCGGCTGCGGTTCTCGCCAGCAAACTTCCTGGCCTTCCTTGAGCTTAAAATTCGCTTTAGCGCCTTGACCATTTACCGTTGCCGCACCGGCAGCCAACGCTTTTTGCACATGACTGCGCGAAGCCTGTGCCAAGCGCTCCGTCAAAAAAACATCCAGACGGAAACCGGCCTGTTCCGCCTCCACCAGCCATAATTGAGTTGTATTATATTCGGTCATTCTGACGCTTCCCGTCCTTCCTCCCGCAGCAGACCCCAAACAACCAGAGCCGCTCCGAGGCAAATACCAATATCCGCCAAATTAAAAATAGGCCAGATACGAAAATCCAGATAATCAATTACCGCGCCCAGCCGAACGCGATCCAACAAGTTGCCTACCGCACCGCCGGCCAATAAGCTCATGCCATAGCGAACCCATATCCCCTGCGCCGCCAGCTCCTTATACGCAAAGGCCAGGAAAGCCAGCAAAAAAGCGGCAATAGCAATAAAAAGCAAGGTCTGATTTTCCAAAAGCCCAAAGGCAGCCCCTGGGTTTTGAATATAGGTTAAATGAAAAACACCAGGCAGCACTGGAATGGATTCACCTAACTGCATAGTCCCGGAAAAGATCCTCTTTATCAATTGATCGGCAATGGCCAGTGCCACGCCCCAAGCAAAAACCTTCAACACATTCTCTCCTGCCACTCAAAACCAAACGGTTCCTTAATTATTTTATTGTACAGGGAAATCAGGCAAAAGGCAAAGAAAAAGAGGTCCGGCTGGGCCAGACGCTCTTTTTCAAACCTTTTGCTTTTCTACCTTCAGCTCGGTTTATTTACTCAATACCGCAGCACAGCGCGCGCACAACGTCGGATGCTGCTCATTTTGACCAACCGATTGGCTGTATATCCAGCAACGTTCGCATTTTTCGCCTTTAGCCGGCTGCACAAGCACTGCCATATCGCCAGCTTCGTTTCGCACGGCGTTAGCTGGAGCGTCTGTTAAAGGCAACACTTCTGCACCGGAGGTAATGGTCAAGGAAGCCAGTTCTCCAGCAGTTAATCCGGAAAGAAGAACCAAACTTTCTTCTGACGCATACACAACCAAGTTAGCATCCAAAGAATGGCCAATATCCTTGTTGCGACGAGCCTGTTCCAAAGCCTTCATGATGTCACTGCGCACCGCGAGAAGCTTAGTCCACTTCGCATCCAAAGCTTCATCCAAATACTGCGGGCAGGCGTCCGGCCACTCACTCAGCTGAATGCTCTCCAAGTGTTCCTGACCGCTTTGCTGCGGCAGGTACCGCCAAATTTCCTCACCTGTAAAGGTAAGAACCGGCGCCACCAAAGACAGCAAGGTCATGGTTATCTTATGCATCACCGTTTGCGCCGCCCGACGGCGCAGATCGTCCGGCAGTTCTGCATAGAGGCGATCTTTAATGATATCCAGGTATACCGCACTGAGATCAATAGTGCAGAAATTATGAATGGTGTGATACAGCGTATGGAATTCATACCGGTCATAAGCCGCTGTCACTTTTTCCCGCACCTGTTCCAGACGCAAAAGCGCCCAACGATCCAGCTCACCCAGTTGCTCATAAGCAACCGCATGCTGGTTCGCATCAAAATCGTTAAGATTACTCAGCATATAACGGAAGGTGTTGCGAATTTTGCGGTAAATCTCCGCCAACTGCTTAAGAATGTCATTAGAAATACGCACATCGCCCTGATAATCGGCGGAAACTACCCACAAACGCAGAATATCCGCGCCATACTGTTTGATGACTTGTTCTGGAAAAATAACGTTACCAACAGATTTACTCATTTTGCGGCCTTCACCGTCCACAACAAAGCCATGTGTTAATACGGCCTTGTAAGGAGCTCGTCCCCGTGTAGCCACTGAAGTAAGCAAGGAAGACTGGAACCAGCCGCGATGCTGGTCGCTGCCTTCTAAATACATATCCGCCGGCCAAGCGAGCTCTTCGCGTTGCTCCAACACCGCCGCATGGCTGGAGCCGCTGTCAAACCAAACGTCCATAATGTCCGATTCCTTGCGGAAATGGTCATGTCCGCATTTAGGACATGTCGTCCCTGCGGGCAAAATATCTTCTGCATCATATTTCCACCAAGCATCGGAACCTTCGCGTCCGAACAGAGACGACACTGCTTGAATGGTATCATCATTAATCAGAGGCTCATTACACTCGCGGCAATAGAAAATCGGAATCGGCACGCCCCAAACCCGTTGCCGGGAGATACACCAATCCTGACGATCCGCCACCATGTTGTGAATGCGTTCTTCGCCCCACCCGGGATACCATTTGACATCGCGAATGGCGGCCAACGCTTCTTCCCGATAGCCAGCCACCGAAGAAAACCACTGTTCCGTGGCCCGGTAAATAACAGGATTTTTGCAGCGCCAACAATGGGCGTATTGGTGGCGAATGGAGCCTTTGGCTAAAAGAAGACCACGTCCTGCCAACTCTTTAATGATAGGCACATTAGCGTCTTCAATCTGCATGCCTGCAAAAGGACCGGCTTCTTCCGTAAATACGCCGCTGGGATTCACCGGATTGATAACAGGCAAGCCATATTTCTTGCCAACTTCAAAGTCTTCCGGTCCATGTCCAGGCGCCGTGTGCACGCAGCCTGTGCCTTGCTCCAAAGTGACATGTTCACCCAATACAATAGGAGCTTGACGCTCCAAGAACGGATGATGGAAGACCATGCCTTCCGCATCGCTACCTTTAAAGCGTTCCAAGATGGTAAAGGTTTCCTTTTTGGCTGCTTGAACTACCTGCTCCGCCAATTCCGCCGCCAGCAGATATACTTCGTCATCCACTTTCACCCAAGCGTACTCGATCTCCGGATGCAGGGCAATACCGGCATTCGCCGGCAACGTCCAGGTCGTCGTCGTCCAAATGACTGCATAGGTTTTCGCTGCATCTACGCCGGCAGGCAACTTCCCTTTCGCGTCAACTAAAGGAAACTTCACGAAAATAGAGTGCGATTTTTTCTCAGCATACTCGATTTCCGCTTCCGCCAGCGCTGTTTCACAAGACACGCACCAGTATACGGTTTTAAGGCCTTTATAAATATGGCCCTTTTTCGCCATTTCGCCAAAAACTTCAATTTGCTTGGCTTCATAAGCTGGTTTCAAGGTCACATAAGGATTGTCCCAATCGCCGCAAACGCCCAAACGTTTGAAATCGCTACGCTGCGCGTCAATCCATTTGTGAGCGTACGCATTACATTCCTGGCGCAGTTGCAACGGATCCAATTCATGGCGATTCAAACCCAAATTTTTAATGGCTGCATGCTCGATCGGCAGACCATGGGTATCCCAGCCAGGCACATAGGGAGCTTGAAAACCGCGCAGCGTTTTATATTTGATAATAATATCTTTCAAGACCTTATTGATAGTGTGGCCAATATGAATATTGCCGTTAGCATAGGGAGGTCCATCATGCAAAATGAACTTTTGCTTGCCTGTGCGCCGCGCTACACGCTTCTTGTCAATATCGTTCTTCTGCCAAAAATCAATGATTTCCGGCTCGCGTTGAGGCAGATTGCCCCGCATAGGAAATTGGGTTTCCGGTAAGTTGAGAGTTTTGCTATAATCCACTGTTTCCTGCACCTCCAAAAATACATAAAAGCCCCCCGTCCCGAAAAGGGACGAGAGGCTGCTTTCCCGTGGTACCACCCTTGTGACCGCCATGGCGGCCGCTTGCGAACACAGTAACGCGTGTTATACGGAAAACGACGCACTATAGCCGTTTTCAGCTCCAGAGTGATCTTCCGCACACTGCTTCAGCCGGGCTTCCACCCTTCCCGGTTCGCTGTTTTCCACCTGAGTGCGTACTATTTCCTTCATTGCCTATTGTGCATATTTGAAACACATTATACACAAGTTTTACCAAAAAAGCAACGTGCTTGCAAGGAACCCTACTCAGCCAGTTCTCTTCTGGTTTCCTTTTCCTCCAACAGATCCAACTGGGATTGGGCCAACATGCGCATGCGCGAACGGAAGAGTTGTCCTTGCGCACGTAGTTCATCACATTCAGTCTGGATACGTTGCAATTGCGCATTGGCTTCATCAATAATCCGTCGGCTTTCCACTTCTGCTTCCTTGCGAAGCAAATCCGCTTCTTTCCTGGCATTGACTTTAACTTCCTCCGCCGCTTCCTGCGCCACAACCAAGGTATTGTGCAATGTATTTTCCAAATTTTGAAAATACTGAATCTGCGACTTCAAGCGTTCCGTTGTTTCACGCAGATCTATATTGGTTCGATACAGCTCTTCATAATCATGAAGAACCTGCTCAAGAAACTCATCGACTTCCGCTTCGTTGTAACCTCTGAAGGCTTTGCGAAACTCCTGATTCTGAATATCCAACGGCGTAAGCATGATTTTTGTCCCCCTAATTGCTGCATTTATAAATATCGTCGCAACAGCAGACTCAAACGGCCCTTTTTAGTCTCCCCTAGAATTTCAACAATTTCTACACGGCCTCGGCCGCGCAAGGACAGAATATCACCCTGCTGCACGCTCTGCGAGCCGCCTTTAGCCGGTTGCCAATTAACCCGCAGCTTATCGGCTTTAATTTCTTCCGCCATCCGGCTTCTGGATACGCCATACCCGGAAGCTGCCACAACGTCCAAACGCAAAGAAGGAACCGTCGTCTTAATTTCTTTGACGGTTTCCTCCTTGGGTTCCAGTTCACTCAAGGCAATCTCCTTTGTCGTTACCTGAGCGCCGCCTAAAGAAGACAGTTGCTGCAAGAGATAGTCGCCTAACGGTGCATCAGTCAGGACTTGGCAACCGTCCCCAGTCATCAAAATATCTCCCAGAACCTCTCGCTCAACGCCTACTCCTAACAAACCGCCTAAAACATCCCTATGCGAGAGACGCTCATAACGCTTGTCCCAGGAAACGGCAATCGCCCGCAAACCAAAGTCAACCGTACCATAATACTCCGAAGATACAAAAGCAGCCTTCACTCGTTCCGCTCGGTCATAACCGCCTTGCAGTTCGAGGCGAACTTTCCCCTCCCACTGGGCAGCTACAGTTTCCGCAACGGAAATCCCGGCAGGATCCAAAAAATCACTGACTCGAAAACGGCGCGACCTAAGAGCCTGTTCGGCCAAATCAAGCAGCCTGGCTGCTAAAATATCCTGTCCGCTGCTTTTATAATACCGTAAAATTTTCTCCCGATTATTCACGAATTGCCTTTCCCCATTTCCTTAGAACGCTCCGTTGCCGCCACTACCGCGTCAATTAAAGCGGCGCGCACATTATGACTTTCCAGCGCATGCAAACCAGCAATAGAAGTCCCGCCTGGAGAAGCGACCATATCACGTAAAATAGCCGGATGTTGTCCAGTTTGTACCACCATCTTCGCTGCACCCAATAATGTCTGTGCTGCCATGAGAATGGCGTTTTTCCGAGAAAGGCCGACGCGCACGCCGGCGTCCGCCAAAGCGTCAATCATAAGAAACGCATAGGAAGGCCCGCTGCCAGACAAGCCGGTAATGGCATCCAGCAAGGTTTCATCTACTTTTTCCACACGGCCAACAGCGGAAAATACAGCTCTAGCTGCCTGGTCCGCCTCTTGATCAGCACGGCTGCCCAAGGCAAAAGCGGTCATGCCTTCTCCCACCGCCACAGGCGTATTGGGCATGACACGGACAACACGATGCTTGCGAAAATGGCTTTCCAAGAAATCCAGTGGAATCCCAGCCGCTACGGATAAGATCAGCGTTGCCGGTTTTGTCGTCAATGCCAACGTGGATATGATTTGTTTCAACACCTGCGGTTTAACGGTTAAGAATAAAATGTCCGCTTCACCGGTCAAGGCAGCGGCGCTTTCACAGCCCCGCACGCCATATGTCTGTTCTAAAATCTGCAGGCGTTCTTCTGAGGTATCAAATACCAACAGATCTTCCTGCACAGCCATTCCTTTATCCAACAAACCGCGCAACAAGGCCTCGGCAATAGCTCCGCCACCCAGAAAGCCTATCGTCTTTCCCTGTAAAACCTGTTTTAGTTGTTCATCCATGGTACAACCGTCCTATCTTGATCATCATAGGTATAAGCTACATCCACATTAGCAGGAGCGCAAAGAAAAATATGATGTCCAACTTTTTGAATGCTGCCACCCAAAGCATAGGTGGTGCCGCTCATAAAATCGATCATGCGTTTAGCTACTTCTTTGTCTGTAGCTTCAAAATTAACAACTACAGGCTTGCGATTTTTCAAATAATCCGCCACATGCTGCACGTCATCAAAGGCAGCCGGCTCCACAACCATGACCTTCATCTGCTTGGAAGCAGCCGCTGCGCTCCCCATGGCGGCATTCGGCAAATTGACCACATTATTCTGTACTGTAGAAGGTCTGGCGCTGCGCGGCGCACGCTCTTCAGCCGCAGATTGCTGCGGTTGTTGTTCTTGCTCCTTAGCATCTCCCGGCTCAATCAATCCCAATGTGCCGCACACTTTTTCTATAAATTTCATCTAACCTTCCTCCTTTGGAGCATATTGTCTAGCTCCGAATAACGCCGTACCGACACGCACCATATTGGCGCCTTCTTGAATGGCAACTTCAAAATCATTACTCATCCCCATAGACAGCCATTGCCACTCGCACCGCGGCAAAGCCGCCGCCCGTAAAGCCGCAAACAACTTGTAGGCTTCCTGAAACACAGGCCGCACTGAATCCACATCCTCCGCCAAGGGCGCAATCGTCATTAAGCCTTTTATTCTCACATGAGGCCATTGATCTGCCTGCCGTGACAAGGACCAGACTGCATCCGGCTCCATGCCGAATTTGCTTTCTTCACCGGAAACATTCACTTGCAACAGCACGTCTTGAAAAACGTCCTGTTTGGCCGCTTCCTGCTCAATTTGCTGCAGCAGGCGTTCACTGTCTACCGAGTGAATCAGAGCCACCTTGCCCACAATTTGTTTTGCCTTGTTAGTCTGCAAATGACCAATCAAATGCCACAGCGCCTTAGCGCCGATATGTTCTATTTTTGGCAAAGCTTCTTGAACCCGGTTTTCGCCAAACACGGCAAGTCCCGCTTCCAAGGCTTCTTCGACTACCTCAATACCATGATTTTTACTCACCGCAATTAAACAAATAGGCCCCGGCTGCTCAATTTCGGATTTGCGAGAGGCCAAAGCCTTCGCGATTCTCCCTTCCACCGCCTGCAGGCGTTCTGAAATCGAAGACATATTTTGTTCCCCCTAGCATATACCTGCCTTTGCAGTGGCTCTTTTAAGAAAAAAGAGCATGGGAGTCCCATGCTCTTTGCGAATTACCTCTTGTGCATGAAGACCGGCACATCCAGGCTGAAGTCAGGAACCTGTCCTACACGTTCCTTTTTGCCTTCATTGCCGCCAACTTGTACAGACCGCGCCGAGCGTTGATCGAAACCGGTCGCAATAACCGTAACCCTGACTTCATCCTGCAAGGCTTCGTCAATGACAGCACCAAAAATCAAGTTCACTTCCGGATCGGCTGCTTGCTCAATAATGGCAGCGGCTTCATTTACCTCAAACAAGCTCAGGTTAGTACCGCCAGTAATATTCAGCAGCACTCCTTTGGCTCCATCAATCGATGTTTCCAACAGCGGGCTCTTAATAGCCGCTTCAGCCGCCGCAATAGCCCGACCCTCTCCTGCAGCAATGCCTACCCCCATCAAAGCAGAGCCGGTATCGCTCATAATTGTTTTCACATCGGCAAAATCCAAATTGATTAAGCCAGGAACAGCAATCAAGTCAGAAATGCCTTGAACGCCTTGACGCAACACATCATCGGCAATCCGAAACGCCTCCATAATAGGCGTCCGCTTATCCACCACCTGCATCAAACGGTCATTAGGAATGGTAATCAGCGTATCCACGCGCTCTTTCAAGTTCGCAATGCCTTTTTCCGCTTGCTTAAAACGGCGCTTTCCTTCAAAAGAGAACGGCTTAGTGACTACGCCCACAGTAAGGGCTCCTACCTCGCGAGCGCATTCGGCCACAACCGGCGCTGCACCAGTTCCAGTTCCGCCGCCCATGCCTGCGGTTACAAACACCATATCAGCGCCCCGTAAGGCTTTAATCAGCTCTTCTCGACTTTCCTGGGCGGCTAAATCGCCAACCTCCGGGTTAGCGCCGGCCCCTAGGCCTTTAGTTAGCTTTTCCCCAATTTGGATGCGATAAGGAGCTTGTGCCTGCAGCAACGCTTGAGCATCGGTATTTACGGAGATAAACTCCACGCCCTTTAATCCTGCTGCAATCATGCGATTGACGGCGTTGTTTCCGCCACCGCCTACTCCTACTACTTTAATGGTTGCCAGATGCTCCAACTCCATGTCAAATTCCAACATGAACGAAAATCCTCCTTACGTCAAGGCTAAACGCCCTGCTGCATGCGAAAAAACTTATAATTACTTCCACACGCTATTTCCATTTTCCTCTTTACGCAACCTACTTTTTCAGAAAATAGCGGCGCAATATCGCCAAATTTTGAAAAATACGCAAACCAAACGCCAATAACGCTACATAATACAAGTCAATGCCAAGGCGTTCGCCAATATAAACCAAACCAGCCGCCATCAACGCATTAGTAAAAAAGCCGGTTACAAATACGCTGTTGTCAAATTTTTCATCCGCGCCAGCGCGCAAGCCGCCAAAGACGGTATCTAGGCAAGCCAAGAGAGCTATCGACATATACTTGGCATACTCAACCGGAACGGTTCCGGGAAGCAGCGAACCTACAAATAGTCCCAAGCATAAACCTGCAATCGGAAGGTACATTACTGTGCGCCCCCTTCCTTAGCCGGTTTGGCATATTCAAAGCGAAAAGCGCCTTTATAAGCGGGAACCGCGACACGCTCCGTCTGTTTGATAGTCACCTGAATGCCCCAAAACTGCAATGTTTCAACAACGCCGCCGCGCATGCGCAAGGCATTTTCCAGCGTTTTAGGTTCGCCAATGGCGATGATTTCATATGGCGCTGAAGACCGAGTATTGTTGACCGATAGAGTCGGCCCAGCACAGCGTATTTCCGACGAAGCAATAAGCCGCTGCTCATTAATAGACATCGCTTCCGCTCCGGCAGCCCAAAGTTCATTGATCACTTTAAGAATATCATCATCATGAATAACATATAAATTCGGATTTTCTCCCGGTTTGGCTGGTCGTTTGCTGTCATTAATCGTTACAACAACACCAGGGCCTGTCAAATCAACTACTCCTGCACCCATCTGGATCAGTTGCATTTCTTTCGAAGTACGCCCCCCCAGAGCCTGTTCGCGCAACTCTTTTACCTGATTGCTCAACGAGTCACGTTCCTTTTCCGTTTGCAGCAACCGTTGCGATAAATCCTCCACTCGCTGCACCGACAACGCCGAGCGCATATCTTCCGTCGTTTTAAACTGTACTGCCAACATAATCCCCAAGATAAAACAAACCAAAGCAATAGCCCATTGCCCTTGTTTAATCGACAACACCGTTATTGACTCCCTTCTTGTGTTTCCTCTGTTTCCAAGCTTTACGGCTTGAATTTGATTACCGGTGTCGCAAAACTGACATCGAAATAATCCACGCGTTCCAACTTGTCTCCCAATTGCTCCACAAGCTCTTGTACTTTTTGCGCTTTTTCCGCCATTTTTGTTCCATCTCCCAAGCGGACCTTCGCTCCAGAAACCAAATATAACTGCATTCTCTCCGGAGTTACAAAATGCACCTCTGATACTTTCTCTAATGTTTGCGTATCCAGGCGATCTAAAAACTGCAGCGCCAGGACCGCCTGCGGCTGGCTCAACTTGTCTCCAATATACTCCTGCCCTGCGGAAATACCAGTAATAAAAGGCCACCGCATATCTTTAAGATAGCGTTGCACAGCAAGCACGGTACCGTCACGATCTATCGCTAGAATGCCATATGCCGCCGTTACATACGCTAAAGGGCGCCTTTCTTCCACAAGGATACGCAAATTCCAGGGGAATTTCCTCTCCACTTCCGCCCGGCGAATACGCAAATCTTGCTCTAAACGATGTTGTAAAAGTTCCGGCCTCACTCGCAACAAATTAACCGGTTCCCCTATACCTGCAATCACCAAAAGTTCACTTTTAGAAAGTTCTTGTAAACCCTCAACCTCAACATGCCCTAGGGCTAACCAGGAAGAACCGCTAAGCCATAAACCGCCAAACCCGACAAAGCAAAAAAGCAATCCCAGAAGCAGCAGCGGCCAAAAGCGAAACCTTCTTTTAGGAGAAACAGCCCCTGCGCCCATAGCATCGACTCCCACTCTAATTTATCATTTTATAACGATTATACCATTAGAAAAGTCATTCGTCACACCAGACCTTATGCCCAAAGATGAGCGCTAAACATCACATACTGGTGCAGTAAGAGGACAAGCGCGCCTCTGATAAAAGCACAGCTTGTCCTCTTGCTTATTTCCGTGTCAACGCTTGCAATAAAATACGCTCGCACAGCGCTTCAAAGGAATGGCCTTCAGCCGCTGCCGCTTTAGGCACCAAGCTGGTTTCCGTCATGCCGGGGACAGTATTAACTTCCAATACATAGGGGCGCAATTTTTCGTCCAGCATAATGTCCGCTCTGGCAACGCCAAAGCATCCTAAAACCTGACAAGCCTGCACCGCCGCTTGCTGCACCATAACAGTTACATGCGGCGGCAACTGGGCGGGAACAATATATTCCGAAGCTCCCTTTGTATATTTGGATTTATAATCGTACACGCCGGATTTTGGAGCGATTTCAATAACCGGCATAGCTTCGGAGCCCGCAGTATCACACCACACTGGAACCGTAATTTCCCGGCCGATAATACATTCTTCTAATAATGCTGTTTTTCCGTACCGAAATACTTCTTCCAAGGCAGCCTGCACATTTTCTTCTTCATGCACAATGCACACGCCAATACTCGAGCCCTGAGCCGCTGATTTAATAACTACAGGCAGGCCAAATTGTTTAATGACCGCTTGGGCTAAGGCCGCCTTGTCTTCTTGCTCTTGCAGCACCGCAAAGCGCGGTGTTGGTACGTCAGCGCCTTGAAACATCATTTTTGACGCCACCTTGTCCATCGCCAGAGCGCTGGCCAATACGCCGGAGCCAGTGTAAGGAAGCTGCTTTAATTCCAAAAGCCCTTGCAGCGTTCCATCTTCACCATACTTGCCGTGAACAGCAATAAAGACTACTTCTGCGCCGCAATCGGCTAGCTGTCTTTCAATCCGTTCCGGTTCCAGATCAATCCCCACAGCTTGATACCCCAAGCGCTGTAATGCCGTCAAAATAGCATTGCCGGTCCGCAAAGAAACCTCTCGTTCCGTGGACGGGCCTCCCATGACTACGGCAATCTTCTTTTCCTTCATTTTTCTTTGCCTTCTTTCCTTGGGATACTTCGTTCTTTAACACTTATTCGCTTTTCAACAAAGCCGCCAGTTCTTCTCCTATGCGCCAAATATCACCGGCGCCCATAGTCATAATCAAATCACCCTGCTGCATATGCTTCATGGCAAACTCAGCCAAGGCTGCTTTATCCTGCACGTAATAGACTTCCTGGCCTTCTTTAGGCACAACCGCTTGAAACAGCATCTCGCCGTTTACGCCGGGAAGCGGCGCTTCCCCTGCCGAATATACGTCTGTCAGCACCAGAACATCCGCCGCGCCAAAAGCTGCGCCAAATTCGCGATATAACAGCTGCGTCCGGGAATAGCGATGCGGCTGAAACAGGCAAACAAGTCGCTTCGGCTGGGTTTGACGCGCTGCAACAAGAGTCGTCGCCACCTCGGTCGGATGGTGTGCATAATCGTCCACAATCCAAATGTTTTCATCGCGGTATTTTGTCTGAAAACGCCGTTTCGCGCCTCGAAATTCCAGCAACGACGCTGCGACTCCGGCAAAAGGCAACCCGGCTTCCAACGCAACGATAATAGCCGCCAAGGAATTCGAAACGTTGTGCCGGCCTGGCACCGTCAAAGTCACCTCGCCCAACCGCTGCTCTTTATGCCATACTTCAAAGGTAGTGCAGCCGGTTTCCATACGAATATGTAAAGCACGGTATTCTGCATCAGAGCGTTCCAGACCATACGTAACTACTTGCCGGTTCAACCGCGGTAAAATCGCTTGTATATTTTCATTGTCCAAGCAAACCACCGCTTTGCCCTTTTCAGGCAAGCGCGCTACAAAATCAACAAAAGCCTGCAACACGTTTTCCATCGTGCCATAATGATCCATATGATCATTTTCTATATTGGTAATGACAGCCATCTGCGGCGAGAGTTTGAGGAAAGAACCATCGCTTTCATCCGCTTCCGCCAACAAATATTGTCCGCGACCCCATTTGGCATTACTCGCAAGATAATCCACATCGCCCCCGATGATAACGGTTGGGTCTGCTCCGCAACGCTCAAATATCAATCCCAGCATGGAAGTGGTTGTCGTTTTACCGTGAGCTCCGGCTACGCCAACTCCATCTTGCTCCAGCATAAATGCCGCCAATACATCAGCACGATGTAGCACAGGCAGTCCCTGCCTAAGGGCCGCCACCAGCTCCGGGTTGTCAGTATGAATGGCCGTAGATACAACCACAGCGCCCGCACCGGCTATATGCTCTTCCTTATGACCAATATGCACAACGGCACCGGCCGCGCGCAAGCGAGCCACGGTAGCCGAATCCTGCGCATCCGAACCTGATACTTGCATTCCTTTTTCCAAGGCAATGGTAGCCAAAGCGCTCATGCCTGCGCCGCCAATGCCGATAAAGTGATACTTGGTTGTTGATGAAAGCAACGTAATTCTTCCTCCTTGCCGCTCTATGCAGCGCTACTTAGCCAATTTAACAGCCCATTCGGCAATATCCTTTGCCGCTTGCGGGCGTCCTAATGCCCTGCTGGCTTCCGCCATAGCAGTCAACTGTTGCGAATCGTCCAGCAAGGCCAGCACAGTTTCTTGCAAAAGACCGTTTTCCAATTGTGCATCGCCTAACACTTTAGCCGCTCCGGCATTAGCCAAAACGCGAGCATTCCATTCTTGATGATTTTCCGCCGCATGCGGATACGGCACTAAAATTGCCGGTATGCCGCGCACAGTCAGTTCCGCAATTCCCAGCGCCCCGGCGCGAAATACGGCCAAATCCGCAGCAGCCAAAGCTGCCGGCATTTCATGCAAATACGGGCGAACAAAAAGACGCGGAGCTTTTTCCAAACCCCGTCGCCGCAGTTCGTCAACTACGTTATTATACTCGTTCTTTCCTGTAATGTGCAACACTTGCACATCTTGCCGCGCCGCCAAGGCAGCATGTACTTCAATCATCGCCTGGTTAATGCTGCGTGCGCCTCGGCTGCCGCCAGCTACTAGGAGCGTTTTGCAAGAGCTGCTCAGTCCCAGTTGAGCCAAGCTGTCTTCCCGTTGCGCCGTCAACACCTCGCGACGCACGGGATTACCAGTCACAGCTTGACAGCAGCGACTGGAAAACCGACTTGAAGCCTCGGCATAACCCAAAGCCACACCATCGACAACATGAGAAAGAAGACGATTGGTAATGCCGGCAATAGCATTCTGCTCTTGTATCAAGGTCGGAATGCCCAATAAAAATGCCGCTAACAGCACCGGCCCGCAAACATAGCCGCCAGTTCCCACAACAACTTGAGGGCGAAACTGGCGCAAGAGCCGCATGGATTGCCACACGCCGCCTAACGCGGTTGCTGCCGCCTGCATACTAGCAAGCAAGCTTTTGCGGTTTAAACCGCGTGAAGCTACTGTAGCAAAGGGAATCCCCGCCTTGGGGACCAGATCCGCTTCCAGTCCGGTTGACGTACCAATATACAAAAGCTCGGTTCCCGGACGCAAACGGCAAATTTCTTCGCCAATAGTCAACGCCGGATAAATATGACCGCCGGTTCCGCCGCCGGACAACACCACTTTCATGCTGGACCTCCTGTTGCAGCCTCCAGCGCCGCAACACATTGCTTAAAGAATCGTCCACGTTCTTCAAAGCTAGAAAATTGGTCAAAGCTGGCGCAGGCAGGAGATAAAAGAATGACTTCCGAAGGTTGCGCCAGAGTTCGAGCTACCCGTACCGCTTCTTCAACTCCGGAAACAAGGCGAATCTGTTGCACGCCCGCTTGCTTGGCCGCCGCTTCAAAACGCTCCGCCGCCGCGCCAAACAAAAGCAATTGACTTACTTTATCCTTGACCAGCTTCATCATAGCCTGCAAGTCTGTATTTTTATCCTTGCCTCCCGCCAAAAGAATAATACCGGCGTCAAAGGCTTCCAGCGCCTTAATAGTCGATTCCGGATTGGTAGCTTTAGAATCGTTATAATATTTTACACCATCAACTTCAGCCACTAGTTCAATGCGATGCTCCACGCCTTCAAAGGAGCGCAGCACTTCACAAATCACCTGCGGAGTCACGCCTGCCACATATGCCATAGCGGCTGCTGCCAGCACGTTTTCTATATTATGGCCTCCAGGAAGACCCAATTCCGTTACATCCAGCAACGAAACTTCCGCCCCCTGCCAACGAATCACCATTTTCCCTGCACGAACAAAGGCCCCCTCCGGCAACACTTCCAGCCGACTGAAAAAAAGCACCCGTCCCGGGGCTCGTTTGGCCATATCACGCGTCATCGGGTCATCATAATTAAGAACGACAACATCTTCGGCTCCCTGTTTATTAAAGACCCGCTCTTTGACCCTGCCATACTCCGCTACTGTGCCGTGGCGCTCCAAATGATCCGGCGTCACATTCAATACCGCCGCCACCTTAGGGCGAAACTCCTGTACGCTTTCCAACTGATAACTGGAAATTTCAGCTACCGCCATGTCGTTGGCACCCAAATCCAGCACCTGCTCTGAAAGGCCTGCGCCAATATTGCCGCCTACAGCTGTTTTAAAGCCGCCAGCTTTGATCATGTCCCCCAAAAGCGTAGTCGTTGTAGTCTTACCGTTTGTGCCTGTTATGGCCAACATAGGGGCCTTACAAAGCTGATAAGCAATTTCCACTTCGCTTATTACCGGAATGCCTTTTTGCTGCGCCTTGCGCACATACGGCGCCGTCAGCGGAATTCCGGGAGACACTACTAAAAAATCTGCGTCTTCCAGGCATGCTTCCGTTTCCGCGCCCAGTTGAAGATGAATTCCTTCGTCAGCCAAATTCACTACTTGAAGCGACAGCCTTTCCGCTTCTTTGCCGTCTACCAGCGTTACATCCGCCTGCACACGCCGCAGCGCCTTGGCTACTGTCACGCCGCTAACGCCTGCACCTAGCACAACAGCCTTCTTTGCTGCTATTTCCATATGTCTTCCTCCTACCTGCTCCCTCTGTCAGTGTAAGCCGCTCATCCACAACACGCCCAAGGCCGCCAACGCAGCGCCTACGCCGCTTAACCAAAACACCAGAACCACCTTGCGCTCCGACCAGCCTCCCAATTCGAAGTGATGGTGCAACGGACTCATGCGAAAAATACGCTTGCCTGTTGTTTTAAAGGAAAACACCTGCAAAATAACAGACAATGCCTCTGCTACAAAAACAAGGCCCACGATGCCTAACAGCAGTTCGGTCTTAGTCAATACCGCAAGAGCCGCTAAGGCGCCTCCCAAAGCTAAAGAGCCCGTATCTCCCATGAAAATCTTCGCAGGATGCGCATTAAACCATAAAAATCCTAAACAAGATCCTGCCAGAGCCACCGCAAAGGCGCCAAGCCCTGCATGCCCGAAGTAAGCGGCAATGACTGCATAACAAACGCTGGCAATCGTCATAGTACCCGCTGCCAAACCATCCAGACCGTCCGTCAGGTTCACAGCATTGCTGGCGCCAACAAGAATAAAGAATAAAAAAGCATAATAACCCCAGCCTAAGTCAAGCATTTGCGAAGTTCCCGGAAGCCACACTTCCGTTCCCCGCTGCAAATAGGCCTGCGCCACATAAGCCAGTATTATCGCCAGCACCGCCTGCCCCAGCAGCTTCTGCTTGGCAGTCAGACCTAAATTTCGCTTCAAGACTACTTTAATGTAATCATCACTAAACCCAATCAAACCATGACCTACAAAAACCAAGTACGCTACCAGCACCTCCGGACGCCAACCGCCAAAAAGCAGCGTAACTACCGTCATGGACAAAAGCATCAGCAGACCGCCCATAGTAGGAGTTCCCGCTTTGGCTAAATGCCGCTGAGGCCCTTCTTCGCGAATGCTCTGTCCGAATTTCAGCTTATGCAAAGTCGGTATTAAAATCGGCCCTGCCGCCAAAACAACCGCCAGCCCGGCAAGGCCCGGCAAAATCCACTCCATCATCTTTCAAAGACTCCCTGTTTTTGTTATTTATAGTTTTCAACGCAAGCGCTCCAGAATAGCCTCCATATGCATTCCGCGCGAGCCTTTCACAAGCACCGTATCTCCTTTGCGCAAAATGCTGCGCAAGGCATATTGAGCCTCTCCATGATCATTACACGCCAAAGCAATTTCCGCTCCTGCCAACCTGGCCGCTTCAGCGATATAGCCAGCCAATGGCCCAACTGTCACTACATGTCGTATACCGGAATTAACCAAATGGGAGCCAATGGCTCGATGCGCCTCGATGGCCGCATCCCCCAGTTCCAGCATGTCACCTAAAACAGCCACAACCCGTCCCTGCGCAATAGCCGTCACAGTGTCAATCGCCGCCCGCATCGAGAGAGGACTGGCATTATAGGCGTCATTCACCAAAAGATAGCGGGGCGTTTGCTCAAATTCAAACCGCATGCCGCTCGGCTCATATTGCTGCAACGCTGCAGCAATGTCCGACAACGGCATCCCTGCTACCTCTTTCGCTATTGCAATAGCAGCCAGGCTGTTATAGACATTATGAACGCCGACAGCAGGAATTTCCATCACTTGCCGCTCATCTCCATAGCAACATACATAACGAATGCCTTGCGCCGAATAATGCACATTCTCCGCCCACACATCCGCCTTATCACTCAATCCATAGGACACTACGCGGCAGGGAGCCTGCGCAGCCATAGATCGCACCAGTGCATCATCCTGGTTCAATACAGCTATGCCGCTAGTCGGCAGAGCTTGCACCAGTTCCGCTTTCGCTTTGGCAATATTAGCCACTGATCCGAGAAGCTCCAAATGCGTTTCTCCAACATTGGTCACAATGCCCTGCGTCGGCCGGGCAATATCAGCCAATTCCGCGATCTGTCCCAAGCCCCGCATGCCCATTTCTACTACAGCCGCTTCATGACAAGCTTCCAACGATAGCAGTGTTAAAGGCAAGCCGATTTCATTATTGAAGTTTCCTTTTGTTTTTAGTACGTTAAAACGCGCGCCTAAGGCTGCCGCCACCATATCCTTGGTACTGGTCTTCCCGTTTGAACCAGTTACGGCAATAACGGGAATGTCAAAGCGTAATCTATGAAAACGCGCTAAATCCTGCAAAGCTTTACGCGTATCGGCAACTAGCACAACAGGAATAGCAGCGTCTTCTAAAGCAGCCTCTTCGCGCTGTACCACAAGAGCCGCCGCTCCGGCCTGCACCGCTTCCGCCAAAAAATGATGCGCGTCAAAAGACTCTCCTGACAAGGCTACAAAAAGTTCCCCAGGCTGCAAAGCGCGAGTATCGGTTGAAACCCCATCAAAAGACTGTTGCCCACTTCCTTCTCGGACTACCTTACCGCCTGTGGCCTCCACTATTTCCGCTAACGTAAACCGTGCACTCATCTTCATGCCTCCTTTTGCTGCAACCATTCCTGAATTATTTCCTTATCGTCAAAATGAATCGTCTTGTCTTTTAAAATTTGATAGTTTTCATGCCCCTTACCAGCCACTAAAATAATATCGCCCGGCTGAGCCAAATCCAACGCTCGACCGATGCCCTGACGTCGATCAACAATCTTTTCATACTGCACCTCCGGGCGCAGCTCCCTCAAAATACCTGCTTCAATTTCACTTAAAATGCTTTCCGGCTCTTCCGAACGAGGATTATCTGAAGTAGCAATTACTACGTCGCTGTATCGCGCGGCCAGCGCCCCCATCAAAGGACGTTTCGTGCGATCCCGGTCGCCGCCGCAGCCAAATACAGTCAGCACTCGAGCTGGCTTCATTTCCCTGGCTGTGCGCAGAATATTTTCCAAGCCGTCCGGAGTATGAGCATAATCGACAATAACCGCAAAGTCTTTACCGCCATCTACCCGTTCAAATCGGCCCGGCACACCGGCGAAAGCAGCCAAAGCGTCTCGTATTACAGGCCAAGCTACGCCTTCGCTTAAAGCCGCCCCAATGGCCCCTAAGGCATTATAAACATTGAATCGCCCCGTAAGGAGCAATTTAACCGGCTGTTCTTCGCCTTTTCGTTGCAGCATAAAGCGCGCGCCTTCCGGTGTCACTTGAACCTTTTTAGCCAGCAAATCCGCTTTGGCATTCTCAATCCCATACGTAAGTATGTCACAACTGGCTGCCTGCCGCATGACATCCGCTGCTGCATCGTCTGCGTTAATTACCGCATGCTTGCCTAATTTAGAACCAGTCTGTGAGGTAAGAGAAAACAAGCGCGCTTTAGCTTCCGCATACTCGCTGAATGTCTTATGAAAATCCAAATGATCCTGCGTCATATTGGTGAACATAGCCATATCAAATTCACAGCCGGCAACACGGTCCAGGGCCAACGCATGCGAAGACACTTCCATGACGACATAATCCATGCCGGCTTGGGCCATGCGCCACAGCAATTCCTGAAGCTCAACTACATCGGGCGTTGTATTTTTAGCAGGAACCTTTTCGTCGCCAATCAGCGACTGGATGGTCCCGATTAAGCCAACGCGATAACCTGCCGCCTCCAAAATAGCTTTTAACAAATAGGTTGTCGTTGTCTTACCGTTTGTACCGGTAACTCCCAACAAACGCAGCTTCTGTGTCGGCATATCATAAAAAAAGGGAACAATACGTCCCATAGCCTTGCGTACATCGGGAACCACGATCACCGCAGCACCGGAAATCTCTAACGGCCGTTCCGCCAAAAGAGCCACCGCTCCCGCAGCCACTGCCCCTTCGGCAAAGTCATGTCCGTCTACTTTACTGCCTGGTAAGCAAATAAAAAGACTTCCTTGCCTTACCTGCCTGGAGTCCTGAGTAATGCCAGTGATTGCAGCTTCACAAACTTCTTGGCATTGAGCCTCTGGCAATAGCGCTATAATTTCTGACAGCATCTTTTGCATCAGTACATCTCCTCTGCGTTTACTTGCTATTAATTGTAACGATTACTACAAAAAAAGTCCAATCACGAAAGTATGACAAAATACGAAAAAGCAACCGTACTGGCTGCTTTTCATAACTCTATTAATAAAAAATATAATAGCTTAGCGGTTTGTACCTGCTTGCGCTGTTGCTCCCTTTAAGTTGGCCTTTACACGATCCCAAAGATTATCCTGCGCTTCTACTGAAGCATAGTTGGGAGTCGTCTGAGGATTAACGCAGTACAAATTTTGCGGCGTCACCATTCCTAATTCACGCGTAGCAACAGCTTGAATACGCTGTGGAGCTTTGAGCTGGGCAATTTCCAACTGCAATTGCTCATTCTCTTTTTCCATTGCCATAATCTGAGCTTTCGTCTTTACAACAGAATACCCGGTAGTAACGACGAACTCACTGCAAACTGCACCGACAATAGCCAACGCTGCTATGCCGCAAACAAGCAAGCCTACTCTCGCTCGCAAGCGCACATCGCATTGCGGCTGCTTACGAATTTTTTTTGCAGGTGTATGTTGCTGTTCTTCTACAGGATGTTTCCACTCCTGTCTTTGTTGAGCCAACATGCAAGTCCCTCCTTGGATCTGATTACCTGCCCAGTTTCTCAGCTATACGTAATTTGGCGCTTCTCGCCCTAGGGTTATTTTCCAACTCATGCTCTGAAGGTACAACCGGTTTTCCTAGCAACCGCACTTGCGGCTGCTGTCCGCACATGCAAACAGGAAACTTAGGCGGACAAATGCATCCTTTCGCCGCCGCCGCTAACGCCTGTTTAGCCGCACGGTCTTCTAGGGAATGAAACGTGATAATTGCTAATCTTCCTCCCGGAAGTAAATGTTCAATTGCAGCCTGAAATGCCGCCTGCAAAATCTCCAATTCTTGATTCACTTCAATCCGAATAGCCTGAAAGGTGCGTTTAGCCGGGTGCGGCCCTTCTCTCCGGGCAGCAGCCGGAATTGCCCGTTTGATGATATCTACCAGTTGTCCAGTCGTCTCAATCGGAGCTGTCTGTCGAGCCGTTGCAATAAAAGCTGCAATGCGCTTAGCCCAACGATCTTCCCCAAACTCTTTAATAATGCGTGCCAGTTCCGCTTCTTCATACGTATTAACCACATCATAGGCGCTACGCGCCTGCTGTGGATTCATCCGCATATCGAGAGGCGCATCCTGTTGATACGAAAAGCCACGCTCCGCAACATCCAACTGATGAGAAGAAACGCCTAAGTCAAATACAATGCCATTGACCTGCGCCACTCCCAATTCCGCTAAAACATCGCCGAGACGGGAAAAATTACTGTGTATCAAATCCACTTTGCATTGCACGCCGCTCAGTCTTTCCCTGCCGGCCGCCAATGCTGCTGGATCTTGGTCAATACCTATAAAATGGCCTTGTGCGTTTAGTTGGTCGGCTAAATATTTAGCATGACCAGCGCCCCCCAAGGTGCAATCCACATAAATCCCCGCAGGATCCTGCATTACCGCCTGCACGGTCTTTTCCAGCAATACGCTGACATGGTGAAACTCTTGCAAAACGAACCTCCTCGTCATCAAATCCCCAGATCAACCAATTCCTGGGTCAAATCCGATACACTCGGAGCCAATGCTTCATTATAAGCATTCCAAGCTTCTTGACTCCAAATCTCGATACGATTTGATACGCCGATGACGACAACTTCTTTTTCTAAGCGTGCATGTTCACGCAGCACGGGCGGAAGTAATATTCTTCCTTGTTTATCATACCCTATTTCTGCGGCTCCTGCAAAGAAAAATCGTGCAAAAGCTCGGGCTTCCGGCTTAGCTAGCGGTAATTTTTTCAATTTTTCCTCTAAAATACTCCATTCAGACAGAGAATAACCAAACAAACAGGCATCAAGTCCCTTGGTAAAAACAAGAGTCTCCCCCAGTTCTTCGCGGAATTTAGCAGGTAAAATCAGGCGACCTTTGGCATCTACAGTATGTTGATACTCTCCCAAAAGCACCTTCATCACCCACTTCCTACCACTTTAACCCACATTTATGGATATTCGTATTTATTCATAAAAATCCTGCTAATTTTTCCAGGTTTTTTACATTTTATATAAAAAGAGAGCAAACGCCCCAAGCAGCAAGACTTTTGACCTATTTTTGCTCTTTTAGGCTAATACGCCGTTTTTTTGGATTTGACTTGTGGTTCAACAGAAAAAAATCAGGTCCAACGTGTGATATACGCAAATCAATGTTATAATAAATCATAGAATCAATTCTGCCTTGCAGAGCACTAGGAGGAAAATCATGAAAAATATCACTAAAGACATGAGCATTATCGAAGTAGTCCAACAACATCCGGAAACCGTAGACGTATTCCGCAATTTTGGCATGGGCTGCCTGGGCTGCGCCGCCGCCCGTTTCGAAAATATCGAACAAGGCGCCAGCGCACACGGCATTGACATCGAGGCGCTGAT
>CAZKCR010000015.1:0-22495 GCA_964551055.1 uncultured Anaeromusa sp.
AACCCTTTTCGCGTCTTTCGTGTATTTCGCGGTTCGTTTTATAAATTCTGGTATATAGAAAAAAGCCCATATCACACAAAAAAGTGATATGGGCCTCTTTCTTTAGGAATTTCTAAAATCTTACCACAAAACTTTAGCCGCAGCAGCTGCCAACTGTGATAAAGGACCCGGATATACGCCCAGGAAGATCGTACCAAACAAGCTAAGCACCACAGCTAAGCGCAGCGTACCGCTGAACTGCAAAGTCTGTACCTCGGCCGGTTCCGCTGCCGGACTGTACATCGTCTTAACCACCAGCATATAGTAATACACCGAGATCATCGACATCACAAAGCCCAGCACCGCCAGCCAGAAGAACCCTTGCTCCGTAATAGCCATAAAGAGGTACAACTTGCCCACAAAGCCCGCCATAGGCGGCAAGCCTGCCATGGACATTAGTGACAGAGTCATCACCAGAGCCAACAGCGGCGAACGCTGCGACAGCCCCTGAAACGCGCTTCGTTCGTCCGAACCGGTTTCATTGCTGACCGCCGTCACTACGGCAAAGGCGCCTACATTAGCAAACATATACAAAACTACATAAAACAGCATACCTTTAATGCCTGCCACATCGGCAGCCAGCAAACCGGAAAGAATATAGCCGGCCTGCGCTACCGACGAATACGCCAGCATACGCTTTACATTGGTTTGCCACATCGCTACCACAATACCGACTACCATGCTGAGCGCCGCCAGTGCAGCGATCACTGTCACCCAATACTCTTGTAAAGAACCGAATGCCGTAATGAAAATCCGCAGCAGCACTGCAAAGGCAGCTGCTTTAGAACCCATGGCCAGCATAGCCGTAATTGATACAGGCGCGCCTTCATATACATCCGGCGCCCACATATGGAAAGGAACAATCGAAAGCTTAAAGCAAAGTCCCGCCAGCATCAGCCCCATCCCCAGCATCATAGCCGGAGTAGCTGCTGCATTCTGGGCAATCTCTTTCAGCATCAATGTGCCGGTGAAGCCATAGACCCAGCTCATGCCGTACAGCAAGATGGCGCTGGCAGCCGAACCAAGAATCATATACTTGATGCCTGCTTCGCTGGAACGTCGGTACTTGAGGTCAAAACCAACAAGCGCGTAAAAGACAATTGTCATCAATTCCAAGCCCACAAAAAGCGTCAACAAGTCGGTTGCCGACGCCATGACCATCATGCCCAGCAAGGCAAACAACAGCAAGGCATAAAACTCGCCTCCGCTGCGGGTCATTTTTTCTACGTAGTCAAAGGAAAAGAGAATGGTCAGCAAGGTCGCCGCCAAAAACAACTGTTTAAAGAAGAGCGCAAAGTTATCCACCACAAAAAATCCGTGATAGACACTGGCAGCATCTCCATAGCGAGTACCGGTATACACCAGAATAGCCGTCACGCCGCACACAGCCAGGTATCCCAGACTGCGGCGCGTTTCCTGCTTAGGCAGCAGCAAATCAAACACCAAAAGGAACAAGGCAAGGACGACAACAGAAATTTCACTGGCCAATAATGCGATATTCATTACAACAACCCTCCCTGCAGCGCATGCAGCTTCAGGAGCAGCGCTGCCGCCGGCTCCATGCCGCTATTAACTACGCCCATAAGCAATTGCGGGAAGATGCCGAAGATAACAAGAGCAGCGCCCAGCAAGACCAGCGGCACCAGCTCAACGCCGGAAGCATCCTTGCAGCCGTCAAATTCCTCACGACGCGGCCCGAATAAAACATTCGCCAAAAGCCGCAGGATGTAAAGGGCTGTAAAAACAATGCCGGAAACAGCCAAGAAAGTAGAGACAGGATACTCTTTAAAAGCGCCGACAAAAATGGTGAACTCAGGTATAAAGCCTGCCAAGCCCGGCAAACCAAGCGAACTCATGCCAGCCAGCATAAAGCCAATGGCCACACGAGGCATTTGATGCGCCAAACCGCCAAGCTCGGAAACCAAGCGCGTATTGGTTCGCTCTTGTACCAAGCCAATCATCGCAAAGAACAAAGCGCACATGACGCCATGAGCAAACATGTTGGCCACCGCACCGTCAATACTGATTACATTGAGCGCTGCAAAACCGATGAGAATATAGCCCATATGAGAAATGGACGAATATCCGATAATATACTTTAAGTCTTTTTCCGCCAAGGCTACCATGGCAGCGTAGAGAATATTAATGATAGCTACCAAGGCAATAACAGGCGCCCAAAACTTAACGCCCAGAGGCAGCGTCAGCAACCCCAAGCGAATTAAGCCATAGCCGCCTACTTTTTTCAAGACGCCTGCATGCAGCATCGACACGCCGCTCGGCGCGGCGGCATACCCATCCGGCGCCCAGCTATAAAACGGCCACATAGCCAACGTAGAGCCAAAGCCCAAAAGCAAGAGGAAGAAAGCGACAATCTGCACCTCTTCGGACAGATTCCCCAGAGCGTGCGCCTGCGCCAACGCTTCCATGCTGAACGTCCGCAGCCCTTCCGGATACGCGTTCAGGTACAGCGCCAGCACTCCGGCCAGCATGAATGCCGACCCCAGCAAAAGATAAATAGTCATCTTCATCGCGGCGTGTTCCTTGGAAACACGCTTTACTGATCCCCACACCACTACCATGATGTACGTCGGCACAATACCCAGCTCATAAAAGAGCAGGAAGATGAACAAATCACGTGAAATAAAAACGCCAATGGCGCCCACAATCAAGAGCAGCAACTGAATGAAAAATTCTTTAGGCCGCTCTTTTTCACTCCAGGACACAAATACCGTTGAAAGCCCTACCAGCACTGTCAAAAGCAGCAACGGCAAGGAAATGCCGTCTATGCCCAAGGCGTAGGTCACGCCTAATTCAGCAATCCATGGCACGGTTTCCTGAAACTGCATGCCTCCCCGCACGACATCATACGCCCAGTAAGCATACACGGTCAGGCCAAAGGCCACGGTCATAGATGCAGCCGAAACCATCTTGATCATACGGTCGGCTTCCCGCGGCATGCAAAGAAGCACCAAAATTCCCCAGACAGGCGTCAACAGAATCAGCGTTAATAACGGAAAACTCACCATTTTAACACGCACCTCCAAACCAGACGCCTTTTAGCAAGGGGTTCAACACCAGAAAACCAACAGCAATCAAGAGCGCCGCACAAAACATAACGACGCCATACCGCTGCAAACTACCGGTCTGCAGCTTGCGCAGCCTGTCGCCCATAAAGAGGGGCACCGCAGCGATACCGTTGATAATCGAGTCAATGATGTTGCGCTCCATCCAATGCATGTTGCGGGCAAATTCTCCTAAATAGGACTCATTGAACCATTGATACCATTCGTCTAGATAGTACTTATGAAAACTGAGATTATAGGCATTTCGAAACCGCCAAGCCAGTTGTTCCGCCGGTTTCTTGGAGCCACTGCCGTAAATTTTCCAGGCGATTCCAAAGGCCGCCAACGCCAAGAAAGTGGAAGCGCCGGCAATGCCCCAGTGAATTCCCGCATGGGAAGCCGCGCCAAAACGCACCCATTCGCCAAAATGCCCGGCATAGCCTGCATAGCCGCCTACAACCGCTAAAGCTCCCAGCACAAACAACGGGATGCGCATGGAAAGAGGCGCCTCGTGGGGATGGTTGCCGCTTTTCTCCGGGCCGCAAAAGACGACAATAAGCAGTCTAGCCATGTAAAAGGATGTCATACACGACGTAATAAGAGCTACCGTGAAAAGCGGCAGACTGACGTCAAAAGCCGCCAAGAGAATTTCGTCCTTAGAAAAGAAACCGGCAAAAGGCGGAATTCCTGAAATGGCCAGCACGCCAATTGTCATGGCTGCAAAAGTAACCGGCATCTTGTGCCGCAAACCGCCCATTTCGAAAATATCATTCCGGTTAGGTAAGCCATGCAGCACCGCACCGGCCGCCAAGAACATCAAGGCCTTGAAGAAAGCATGCGTCATCAGATGAAACATAGACGCCGTCAGGCTCCCCACGCCGAGAGCCAGCATCATGTAGCCAAGCTGGCTGACTGTGGAATACGCCAAAATGCGCTTGATGTCACGCTGCGTAAAGGCGATGCTCGCTGCAAAAATCGCCGTAAAAGCTCCTGTCCAAGCGACAGCGTCCATCACCGACGGCAGCAGATTGAACAAGAAAAACGACCTAGCCACCAAGTATACGCCCGCTACCACCATGGTAGCCGCATGAATCAAAGCCGAAACTGGCGTAGGGCCTTCCATAGCATCCGGCAGCCACACATGCAGCGGAAATTGACCGGATTTACCAACAGGTCCCAAGAAGATCAAGAGCGCCACTCCGGTCAAAAGCACGGTGCCGTTTTGCGCCACATAAGCCGGCACAGCCAGGCCTAATTGCTGAAAATCAAGGGTACCGAAAAGAATCTGCAAAAACAAAATACCCATCAAAAGGCCGAAGTCGCCAATACGAGTTGTAATGAACGCCTTCTTGGCCGCTTCTCTGGCGGAAACTTTGTGGAAATAATAGCCGATCAACAAGTACGAACAAAGACCAACCAATTCCCAAAAGACAAACATTTGCACAAAGTTTACCGCCAGTACTAACCCCAGCATGGAGGAAGCAAACAGGGACAGGTACGCGAAAAAGCGTCCGAAACCCTCTTCGCCGTGCATATAGCCGATAGAATACATTTGCACCAAAAACGACACCAACGTCACTACCACCAACATCATCGCGGAAATGGGGTCAATATAGACACCCATGTCTACCGAAAGGCCCGGCAACGACAGCCACGCTGTCTTTTGGAGCAATGGCTGCTCCACGCTGATACCTCGGCTTACTACGCCGCCGGCGACACCCAACGCCAACAGAAGGCTGGCACCGTTCAAAACAAGAGATACCGTTGACGCCACCACCGGCAGACGACGCAAGAAAAAGCCGACAAGCACGAACGCGACGGCCGGCAACAGCGGTATCAGCCAGGCATGATGCAACGCATATTGAATAAACAACATTCCTCACCTACTCTCTGATACTCGCTTACCAGCGCATTTCGTCCAATCTGGCGGCATGCACCGTATTGCGGTCATGATACACGCGGAAGACCATGGCCAAACCCACCGCCACTTCCGCAGCCGCAACGGTAATGGTAAAAATGGCAAATACCTGCCCCGTCAGGGCATCGGGCGTAATAAAACGCGAAAAAGCAATTAAATTGATATTCACCGCATTGAGCATCAGCTCAATACTCATCAACAGACCAATAATCGTCCGTTTCGTCAGCAACCCATAGAGGCCAATGGCAAACACCATAGCCGCTACCACCAAAAAGTGCGTTAAGCCTATCATTCTTCCTCCACTCCTTTTGCCAGAACAATGGAGCCAATCATCGCCGCCAGCAAAAGCACGGCCGCCACTTCCATAGCCACCATATAGTCTGTAAGGATCAGCTGTCCTAAAAGCGAGGGCGTATCCTCTACCGGCAGCGCGCTAGAATAACGCCAAGGCGTCGTAGCAATAACTCCCATCGTAATCACGACAAAAAGAGAGCTGACCGCCAGTACTAAGCGCGAAGGAACATCCCGATCCGTTGCATTGGTACCGTGATAACTGCTTCGTCTTGTCAGCATGGTTCCCAATACAAACACAATCGCAATAGCGCCATTATAAATCAGAATTTGCACGGCTGCCATAAAGTCAGCCTGCAACAGCACGTACAAGCCGCTGACGCCGATAAAGCACAATGCCAGAAATAGCGCACTGTGCACCAGGTTGCTCTTTCTCACTGCCACAAACGCCGATGCTACTGTAATAGAAGCAAAGACAAAAAAGGCAATCGTATAAGCCCATTCGCTCATCAAGCATCCCTCCCTTGACTAGCCGACGCCTCATCTGCCGCCGCTTTCTCCTGAGATACAGGCGGTTCCGCCACTTCGTCGGGTTGCTTCTCTCTGGAAAGAGCCAGACAGTCCACATCTAATTCCGCTTTCGTATAACGGGAGTTTTCATAGTTCTTGTCCCAGCAAATCGCTTTTGTCGGGCAGGCTTCAACGCAGTAATTGCAATACAAGCACAATCCGGACTGATAGACATACGTCTCTAAATGACGTTTTTTCTGTTCATCCATCTTCGTCGTCAGCTTGATTACATGATTGGGGCATGCCATCGCACACAACCCGCAAGCGATGCATTTTTTATGATCTAGTTCCAGTTCGCCGCCCCGAAAGCGTTCCGGCATTACTAATTTAGCCTCAGGATACTGCAGCGTTTCCTTGGGGGCGAAAAAAGCCTTCAAGGTAATGCCCATCCCTTTTAGCAACCCTTTACCAAGCATAAGAGGTTCCTCCTAAATGAAAAACTCGGAAAGATAAATGCCGATTCCGGTAATAATGACGTTCAATAACGCCAACGGCAACAGCAGCTTCCACCCAAAGGCCAGCAATTGGTCAATACGCAGCCGCGGGAAGGTCCAACGAAACCACATGAAGAGGAAAACCATCGCCGCCACTTTCAGCAAAAACCAAATCCAGCCTGGAAACCAAGGACCACTCCAACCGCCCAAAAACAAGGTTGTAGCAATAACGGAAACAGCCAACAAATTGGCATACTCCGCCAGGAAAAATAACGCCCAGCGCATGCCGGTATACTCTGTAAAAGGCCCAGCTACCAACTCGGATTCGCCCTCAACCAAGTCAAACGGCGCACGGTTGATTTCCGCCGTAGCGGTAATGACATACACCACAAATGCAATCGGCTGCAACACCACAAACCAAACGTCTTGCTGTGCCGCAACAATGGAACTCATCTTCATAGAGCCCGTCAGCATGACAATACCGAGAATCGACAGCACCATCGGCACCTCGTAGCTCAGCATCTGCGCTACCGTACGCATGCCGCCAACTAAAGAGTATTTATTATTAGAAGCCCAGCCTGCCATCAAGAATGGCAGCACCGATTGAGAAGAAATTGCGATGAAATAAAAAATACCAATGTTTAAATCCGCGAAAATAACTTGCTCGTCAAAGGGAAATACTACATAACCCATGGCGGCAGGCAAAAACAGCAGCATCGGCGCCAGCATCCACATCCATTTATCAGCGCCGGTAGGCATAATGTCTTCCTTCGCCATCAGCTTGATCATATCTGCCGTAGTCTGCAGCAAACCCTTCGGACCTACTCGATTCGGGCCGGAACGCCGCTGCATAAAAGCGCTGATCTTACGCTCCGCATATACCAGCACAACCGCCGACAGGGAAATGACGCCAAAAATAGCGCCGATTTCCACTAAGCTCATGCACAAATCCACCCATTGCGGCCCAGGCAGATACAGCGCTAAAATTTGTCGCAGCCACGCTGCGATTACATACAAACCGGTTACTTCTTGCATGCCTTATGCCTCTCCTTTACGTGCTTCTCTCCTTATGGAACCAACTAACAGTCCACTTCTCCCATTAACGAATCCAGCGTAGCCAGCACAGCAACCACATCGGCAATCAGCAAGCCCTGGCAGGTTTCGTTCAGCATCTGCAAATTAATGAACGAAGGCCGGCGTACATGAATGCGATACGGCTTTGGAGAACCATCGCTAACAATATAGTATCCTAATTCGCCGCGCGGATTTTCCACCGCATGGTAAATTTCGCCCACCGGCGGTTTCAGCACTTTCGGCACTTTGCCCATCACAGGCCCTTCTGGCAGCTGCGCTAGCGCTTGCTCCACAATACGCATACTTTGCTTTACTTCTTCCATGCGCACCACATAGCGGTCCCAGCTGTCCCCTACTTCTCCCAAAGGAACCTCAAAATCAAAACGGTCATAAATGCCGTACGGCTCTGCTTTGCGCAAATCATACGCCACACCGGACGCACGCAGCGCCGGCCCGGTCAACCCCATGGCGATGGCCCGCTCGCCGGAAATAACAGCCGTGTTTTTCAAACGTTCGTAGAGAATCTCATTGCCTGTTAACAGGCCGTGATACTCCTCGATCATAGCTGGGAAATCCGCCAAAAAGCGCCGCAGTTCCGGCACAAACGCATCCGGAATATCTGCGGATACGCCGCCAAAGCGAATGTAGCTATAGGTTTGGCGCGCTCCGCAAGCCATGTCGAACAAATCCAAAATGCGCTCACGCCCGCGGAAGCCAAACATCATGCCAGTCGAGGCCCCTAAGTCAATCGCCAAAGAGCCCATACAAATCAAATGACTGGCAATCCGGTTAAGCTCTACCATAATAATGCGCAAGTACTCGGCGCGCTCTGGAATTTCAACACCCATCATTTTTTCTACCGTCTGACAGTACCCCAGGTTGTTACACATGGAAGACACATAATCCAACCGGTCTGTATACGGAATGAACTGCGCATAGGTGCGGCTCTCCGCCAGCTTTTCAATGCCGCGATGCAAATACCCCATATGCGGCACCGCCTGTACGACTTCTTCGCCGTCCAGCTCCAGCACCACCTGCAGCACTCCGTGCGTACTGGGATGCTGCGGTCCCATGTTGAGCGTGTATGTTTCTGTCTTTACCATCAGTTGCACCCTCTCTGTACCACTGCAGCACTACCCGCGCCCAGCTTGAACGATTTACGCAGCGGATGTTCCGTGTATTCTTCAGGCATCAAAATGCGCCGCAAGTCAGGATGTCCGTTAAAGCGAATGCCCATTAAATCATATACTTCCCGCTCTTGAAAATCGGCAGCCGGCCATACGGACGTCACCGACGGCACTTCGGATTCCTCAGCCATACAACGTGTCTTCACCACGATTGTCTGCCGCATCGTCATAGAATACACATGATAAATCACGTCCAAATGCTCTCCATAGTCTACAGCCGTCAAATTACGCAACATGATAAACTGATATTCCTCATGATTGCGCAGCCATTGCATTAATTCCACCAATCGCCCGGCTTCCACCTGCAACGCCTGTTGGCCTTCTTCGCCAATAATTTCGCTGTAATCGCTATGACACGCTTGAATCGCTGTCAGCAGTTCCGTCGTCGTCATGCTTTGTCCCTCACAATTTCTCCATCCCGGATTTTACGCTTTAACTCCAACATGCCGTGAATCAGCGCTTCTGGCCGAGGCGGACAGCCGGGAATATAAATGTCTACCGGTAGAATCTGATCCACTCCCGGTACTACGGAATACGAATCCACAAAAGGACCGCCTGAATTAGCGCAACTGCCCATGGAAATAACGTACTTGGGTTCAGGCATCTGTTCGTAAAGACGCTTCAGCGGCCCAGCCATAGCCCACGTCAGCGTACCGGCAACAATCAGCAAGTCCGCCTGACGCGGCGACGCCCGAAATACCTCATAACCAAAACGAGACAAGTCAAAACGCGCTGCAGCAGCTGACATCATTTCAATCGCACAGCAGGCAAGTCCCGAAGACAACGGCCACAAGGAATTGCTCCGCGCCCATTTCAAAACCATATCCATACTGGTAACAATTATGTTTTTATTCAAAAGTTCCTGATCCCGCTCCGCCTGCGTCTGCAATTTGGTCATTTCCATTCCAAAGCCCCTTTCCTCCAGGCATATCCCAAGCCTACCAGCAAAATGCTCAGAAAAATAAACATTTCGACAAAGGCAAAAACGCCTAGCTGCTGAAATTTAATAGCCCAGAGATATAAGAATACGGTTTCAATATCAAAAGCGACAAATACAAGTGCATAAAGGAAATAACTGGCCCGAAACTGAATCCAAGTCTCACCTACTGTATCAACGCCACACTCATAGGGCAAAGACTTTTCCACCCCTGGATTTTTGGGGCGAATGAAAAACGCGGTTGCCAAGGCCATCAAGGGAAACACCAAAGCAACCGCTAATAGTAAGCCAATATTCCCAAAATCCTGCAACATCTTACCATCCTCCTTCTGCTTTTCCGCAAGTGCTCTTTATGAGATGATAAAGCCCACATCGTTACATTTGCGTATTAATTTAAATTAAATAAAAGTATTCTGTATACATTTATTGATATTTATATTTTAGACTCCCTTCCTCACACTGTCAATTTTAATTAGTTTTCAATAATAATTCTGAAAATAACACTTTTGGTCAAAAATTAGCATTTTTCAAGCTTAATACACAATATAATGTAATGTTTTACAGCATTTTCTTTTATTGCAAAAGAGTTTACTGCCTTATGAAACTAAAAAACGATGCCTAAAAATAGCATCGTTTCGCAGTGCAACTTCATGCGAATGCCTCTATTTTTAGAAAAATTCGCTTCAGTTTTTCAGTATCCGGTTGTTCAACAACTATTACATTTATAGTATATCATCAAGAACAGAATTTTCCAATAATTTATGAATAATTATATTCTTCTTGCTTCCCTAACGACTTTCTTCTTCACCCCAACGCCGAAACCCCGGTGTTTCAATCCCCAATTTATCGAGGATTTTCCCGACAATCTGCCGGTTCATATCTTCCAAGGTCAACGGTTTTTGGTAATAAGAAATTACCGGCGGCAAAAGCAGCGCCCCCGCCTCCGCTACCGCCAATAAGTTACGCAAATGAATAATGCCAAGAGGACTTTCCCTAGGCGCCAGCACCAATGGACGACGTTCTTTAAGGGTTACATCCGCCGCCCGCAAAAGTAGATTATCCGAATAGCCGCTGGCAATACCGGCTACGGTTTTCATGCTGCAGGGCACTACAAGCATACCCTCTGTTTTAAAGGTACCGCTGGCAATGCGCGCTCCTACATTATTATTGTCATATACATGATCCGCCCATTGCAGCACGTCATCCACAGTATGCTCCGTCTCAGCGGCAATCGTCAACTCTGCCCCGCGTGAAAGCACCACATGCGTCTCATAGGCCTTATTTTCCCGCAGTACCCGCAGAATTTCAATTCCCAGAACCACCCCGCTGGCTCCGCTCATGGCTACAACGACTCTCTTTTTTTCAGGCACTGACATGCACGCTTCCTCTTTTCGTCCAAATTCCAACGTTATTGTTATTCAATTCTTCAAAATGCCGCAGGATTCCTGCCAACTTCCCGGATTGCTGCTAAAGCGGCAAAAAGAAAAGACCGCCTGCGCGGTCTTCGAAAGATAGAACGAACAAGAGAACCGGAGTCACGTGAGGGCATGACTGAGGGATACGGACTGTTTAATCAGCGTTCTTCCAGCGACAAAGGACTCAGACCCAGACCATTTACGGTCTTCAAGTCTTGCTCCGGTCCACGTCCGGCAGTAGTCAAATAATTGCCCAACAGCATACCGTTAATGCCCGACAAAAAGCCTAACGGCACTAATTCGCCCAGATTGTGCTCGCGTCCGCCTGCATAGCGAATGATCTTCTTAGGCAGCACCATGCGGAAAATGGCAAAGGCTTGTAAAATTTCTAAGGGCTGCAGCTTTTTCTGCTGCGCCAAGGCGGTTCCCGGCACAGCGTTCAGCACATTAACAGGCACAGAGTCGACATCCAGCTCTTTGAGGGCAAAGGCCAGCTCCACCCTCTGCCGCCAAGACTCTCCCATGCCGATAATGCCGCCGGAGCAGCTTTGCAACCCGGCTGCTTTTACCCGTTTGATTGTTTCCACGCGTTCTTCATACGTATGGGTCGTACAGATCTCCGTAAAATAGCTCTCACTGGCTTCCAGGTTGTGATGATACCGAGTAATCCCTGCTTCCTTCAAGGCGGCAACATGCTCCGGCTGCAAGGTTCCTAAAGAGCAGCAGCGATTCAGCTTGGTTTCTTTGCCAATGCGCCGGATAGCCCCGAGAATTTTTTCAAAATCCTTATCACCATCCATGCCGCAGCCGGCCGTCACGATACAAAACCGATACGCTCCGTCTTGTTCGGCTTCTTTAGCAGCCGCAACAATATCCTCTTCCTTCATCAAAGGATAGGCTTCAAACTTCACTTCATGGTGCGCCGACTGAGCACAAAACTTGCAGTCTTCGGAACAGTTTCCTGAGCGGGCATTCACAATTTTGCAAGTATCCACCGCTTTACCTGTAAACTGCTCTCTCACTTTGTTAGCTACCGCCAATAGCAACGGAATATCGACTTCCTCAATCTGTGTTAAGGACATAGCCTCGTCAAAGGTCAGCTCCTCGCCAGCCAACACTTTTTTACCCAAGGAAAAAATCAAATCATAGCTCATATTCACACCTCTTCGTTTTTAATCGTTCACGGCAATAATTGCGCATCAGCCACCATTTGAAAATCAGCCGCCGTATTGCGCCCGGAAAACGTCAAATAATGTCCCACAATCAAACCATTAGCTCCTGCCAACATCGCCGCTCCTTGCATATCCCGCAAGTTGATTTCACGTCCCCCTGCAGGACGCAAAATCGCCTCCGGCAAGAGCAGGCGAAACAACGCAATAGTATGTAAAATTTCCAGTACAGGCAATGGTTTCTGGTCGCCCAGCGGCGTTCCCGGAATCGGATTCAAGATATTAAGTGGCACCGACTGCACTGCAAACTCACGCAAAGCCAGCGCTAAGTCAATACGGTCCTGCCAGCCTTCCCCCAGTCCGATGATACCTCCGGAGCAAAGCTCCAGACCTGCTTCTTTCACCGCCGCCAGCGTAGCCGCCCGTTCTTGGTAAGGATGCGTAGTGCATATGTCCGGATAAAACCGCTCGCTCGTTTCCAGATTATGTGCGTAGCGCCGTACGCCGGCGTCGCGAAGTCTCTTTGCTTGTTGATGATTCAAGGTGCCTAAATTAGCGCACACCCGCAGCTTTGTCTCCGCAGCAATGGCCTGGATGCGCGATACAATAGAGTCAAAATCAGCATCCCCTTCCATCCCTTTGCCGCTAGTAACCAAGCTAATGCGTTTGGCGCCCGCTTTTTCCGCCACTTTAGCTTCCGCCACCAGTTGCGCTGTCGGCAACAGCTCATGCGGCGCTACGTCAGTACGGTAATAGACCGACTGCGAGCAGAACTTGCAATCCTCCGAGCAATGCCCTGTGCGCGCACTCAAAACGCCGCACATATCCACATGATTACCGCTGAAAGCTTGCCGCACCTTATGAGCGTACGCTGCCAAAAGCGGAATATCCACCGCCTCAATCCGCGTCAGCGCCAACGCCTCTTCGCCATTCAGCGCTTGCCCAGCCAACACGTTTTCGCCTAAACGGATAATTTCTGTTGTTTTTGTTTTCATCTTTCGTTAACCTTCCATATAAATAAGTTAACTATGTCTGTAAAAAAATAACGCCTTTTTGACGCTTGTTTTATCATACTCCAAACTCCGCTAAAAGTAAACCTAATATCATTTTCTGGTTAACCAAGAAAATAAAAAGCGACGCCCAGTTCGCCAAGAACCAGACGCAGCTTTTCAGATCACTCAATATTTTTGGTACGCCAATACGGCTGCACAACAAGCCGCCAGCAATCCCAAGCCGACGAGGAACATCAAGCCGCCAACATAGCTGCCGGAGGCACTGATGAAGAAACCAATTAGCACCGGCGAAAAAGCCGAACCGCCGTTGGAAACGCCATTCATCATCCCAGCACCGGCCCCAATGGCCTTACCAGGCACAATGTGCTGCACCATGGCCCAAGCAGGAGCAATTCCTAAGCCAATCGAAGCAATACCCACGGAAATCAGAAGAGCAGCGGTTGTATTATCTGGCGCATACGCTCCGAAATAGATTCCCGCCGCTGCGCCAAGCATAGACACAAAGCAGAGAGGCGCACGCCGACCTATTTTATCGGAAATATAACCGGAGGCCAACACACTGGCAATACCGAGAACATAAGGAAGCGACGACCAAGCCCCCATAGCGGCCCAGGAAAAACCTCTCGCCACTTTGAGATACGAAGGCAGCCAAGCCATGGTTCCCCAGAAGATAGAAGCCAAGCAAAAATAGTACAACGTAACCAGCCAAAAACGATAATTGAAAATAAAAGCTTTCATATTATCCCATAACGTACTATGCCCCGCCTGTGCCTCTAGCTCTTTTTCCGCCCTTTGGCCTTCTTCAATCAAATCGCGTTCCGCCTGATTAGCACCTTTATGCTGCTGTGGATGATCGGTCGTATAAAACCACAACAAAATCAGCGGCAGCAAGCCAAAACCAACAAGGATGAAAAAACTGGTACGCCAGCCAAAGGACTGAATAGCCCAAGTCAAAAACGGCATAGCCAGCGCCGGCCCAGCCATCAAACCAACCACCCACACAGCGTTCGCCTTGCCCCTTTCATGAGGGGGAAACCAGTTTTTGACATACTTGCTCTGCATGGGCCAATGCATGCCTTCCCCGATGCCGAGAATGACACGAGCCGCAAGCATGATGGTGAATGTCGCTGCAATGCCGCCGATGAACAGCGACAAGCACCACAACAAGATGGATAAGCACATAGCTTTTCGAGGTCCCAAGTAGTCTCCAATGGGGCTGAGAAAAACGTTGGAAATACCATAAGCAATTAAAAATAAGGTCATAAGCAAGCCCATCTGCACAGGCTGTCCTTTGATGCCCATGTCGCTAAGAAACGTGTTATCCGCCAACAGTACGGAAACATTGACTCGGTCTAGATAGGCAATCAACAGAGTAACTAACAAAATCAAGACAAGAATAACCCTCTGTTTTGTGGGCTTTTCGCCCATTGCAGCACCCATGTTTACCATTCCTTCACCCTCCTTTATTTGGTTTGTGGTTCCTGTAAATATAACATAACATTATGATGTTGTACTTATTCGCAGTATCTTTCTCAAATCCTTTCGCTTTTGTCACAAGTTGCAAATTTATTTACAAAAAGAAAAAACCGCTTACGCGGTTTAAAAGAGCATCATGTTAAACGTTGAAGAGGTTCTTGAAAAAGCTGCTTTGTAGTCTTGCCGCTTCCCTGCAATTTAGCAAACTCTTCAACCATTTCCGTCATGTTTTTCCAATATCGTTGCGGCATTTGCGTCCTGCGGCATAGAAGATTATGACGCGCCTTGATTTCAATGCTTTTGTAAAACAGTTGCCATAACTCTTGATAATTTTGTTCTTCGGCATCCGGAGCCGGCAGCTCCAATTCTTCTACCGGACAAATCTGATACTGATATGGCCGGTATACCAGCGCCACACCATGGCTTTGATCATGAATCAGAAAACGCTCTTCCGGAAAGCGCTGACAAAAATGTTCCGCCAATAACGGCAGCACAAAATTTTTCGGTTCAATTTGGGCTGCTAATACGCCATTAACAGACGCAAAGCGAACAAAGCCTTTAAACAGGTGGCTTTCGCGCTCTAAATGGCGCACGGCTTTGAACAGCGTATGGACTGTATCATCCGCCAGCATCTGCATTACTTCCGCCCCATACCGATAGCCCAACCGTAAAAACAGCAACAAATGAACTTCCTTACGAGGCAGGCAGGTAAGAAACGCTTTTTGCACAAACTCCCAAGCTTCTGGAGAAATTTTCTGCGGGATCGATACACGAACCCGCCGCGCCTTTTCCAGATCCGTTGGAATCGCCTTTCCTTCAAAAAGGAGCATTTCCACCGTTTCTCCTTGTATCACAATATCTCCTGGTAGTTCTTTCTGGGCATAGCTTTCAAATACACAACAAAGCAATCCATCTAGAGTGCCGTCATACCGATAGATCAGCTCAGGGCGCGCATGCATGACAAGAACGCCTCCTCTCTAGCCTCTCTCGCCCCAGGTTCTTCCGGCGCAGCAAACAACGACATTTGTTGTTCTCCTAAAGCCGTTTCGCGCCGCACGCTTTTTCCTTCGGTATCGGTCAGCAACGCTTGCACCACTTGTGAACGCTTAGCGCGCAGTTCTGCCGCTCCTACGCCGCCGCAAGTAATAAAATATTGCGCCCGCTTCAACACAACTCCTAGTTTCTTCAACCCTTCAAGGCGCAAGACCACCGTGCGGCGCGACGCCACAATCCGTTTCGCACTGATCACGCCGATTCCAGGAATGCGCAGAAGCTCCTTATAGCTCGCCCGATTAATATCTACAGGGAAGCACTCTGGATGCTGCAACGCCCATTGGCATTTGGGATCTAGGAATGGATTGAAGTTAGGATTCTCCTCGTCCAGAAGTTCCTGCGCCGTAAAATTATAAAACCGCAGCAGCCAGTCCGCCTGATACAAACGATGCTCCCGCCACAACGGCGGTTTCGTGTCTAATGCCGGCAGCAAGGCGGTTTCATTTACCGGCGTATAGGCAGAAAAAAATACGCGCTTCAGCCGGTAAGACTTATACAGCCCTTCCGTCAAATTAAGAATCTGCCGATCCGTATCTGGCGTCGCTCCGACAATCATCTGGGTGCTCTGCCCTGCCGGCGCAAACTTTGGCGCATGACGATATTTAACAATATCAGTAGAATTTTCTAGAATTCGCTCTTTGATATGATTCATAGGCGCCAAAATTGCTTGTTTTGATTTATTAGGCGCCAACAGCTCCAAACTGCGCTGTGACGGCAGTTCTATATTGATGCTCATTCGATCCGCCAACAATCCCAATTGATCGGTTAAACGATGATCGGCGCCTGGAATGGCTTTGGCATGGATATACCCATGAAAACGATATTCCTCCCGCAAAATGCGCAGCGTTGCAATTAACTGTTCGCAAGTATAGTCCGGGTTTTTGATGACGCCGGAACTGACAAACAAGCCTTCAATATAATTGCGCCGGTAAAAATTAATCGTCAGATCCGCAAGCTCTCGAGGCGTAAAAAAAGTACGCGCCGTGTCGTTCGAGCAGCGATTAACGCAATATTGACAGTCGTAGATGCACACATTGGTCTGCAGCACCTTCAAAAGAGAAATACAACGACCATCGGCGGAAAAGCTATGACAGATGCCGCTGGCCGCCGCACTGCCAATTTGCCCGGCTTGCGCCTTCTTATTCACGCCGCTGGACGTGCAGGCTACATCATACTTGGCCGCATCTGTCAAAATTTTTAGCTTCTCAAATACATCCACCAATGCCACTTCCTTTTTTCACTCACATCCGCACCTGCATTGTACCACGGAACGTATGTTCGTTTCAAGTTTTGAAGCAGCTGTAAATTTATTTTCTACCAACACGGTTTCGTCCGGCATTCTTGGCTTCGTACAAGGCGCTATCTGCTCTCTTATACACCGAATCCAATGATACATCCGCCTCTTCAACGCCTGTCACGCCAAAGCTTGCTGTTATATGCAAAGATGTTTCTCCTATATTGATGGCAAAGCTTTCAATAACCTCCCGGATACGTTCGGCTAACACCACTGCCTCGGAAATTGATGTTTCCGGCAGCAAAATACCAAATTCCTCGCCGCCTACGCGCCCTTCAATGTCATTCTTACGCAACTGCGCATGTACAATCTTGGCAAGTTCTTGCAACACGATATCTCCTGCCTGATGTCCAAAGGTGTCGTTTACTTTTTTAAAATGATCAATATCATATATAAGCAACGCCAGGGATCGGCCATAGCGCCGCGAGCGTTCTACCTCCTGCTCACCCAAAACGAAAAACTGGCGTCGATTCAAAATGCCAGTCAGCGTATCGGTCGTTGCCAAACGCTGCAATTCTTCTTCCATCTTTTTGCGAGCACTGATGTCATTAATCGCCACCATGACCACCGGCTTGCCAAACCATTCCATTTTTACCGCCGAGACAAGTACCCAGAAAAATTGCCCCTTACGGTTCTTAAGCTGCAGTTCCCGCCCCAATACCTTCCCTTGTTTCCGTAACTCCGCAAACAATTTTAAGCGTTCCTTCTGTACCACGTAAAAATCTGTAATTTTTAAAAGCATTGCTTCTTCTTGTGATACGCTGAAAAAACTGGCTGCCAGTTGATTGCAATAAAGAATCGAGTATTCTTCCAAGCCACAAACAACAATCGGAAAGGGCGCTCCTTCAATCATAAGCCGAAAACGTTCTTCACTGCTGCGCAGCTCATTTTCCTGCTGTTTATTATGCAGTACAATGGCATATACTTTCCCTATTTTAGAAATGATTTTAAGATCGTCTTGTGTATAATCTCGAGAAGAATTAGCCAAAGCGATTTGACCCAACAGTTCTCCCGCAAACATGACGGGAACAGACAAAAAATTAATTAAGGGAACATGTCCTTCCGGCAATCCTCGCGCCGCCGGATGCTCTCCAGGGGTGTTCGTAAAATAAGCTGATCGCGTATTCAGAGAATGCCCCCATAAGCCATGATAAAGATGATGCGGTCCTGTTGGCAGTGCATATAGCGCTGCGCTTACAGAGCAAACATCCTTACGCATTTCCGTTAACGTATCACTCACATGCGCATCGGTCTTAGGATCAATAGAGGAAACAAAACCGTGCTGACTTTCAGTCAGCGCTTGTGCTTTTTCCAGGACAATCCGGTACATTTCAGCAAAGGTAATACCCGGCCGGATAATGGCCGATACTAATTCCGCAAGCGCCGCATTCAGATCGATTTCTTTGCCGGCTTCAGCTATCATATTCTGCGTCCCTCTCTATTATAAAATTGCCAGGTACATTAGGACTCATTCTCTGCATTTCTTATATTTTAACATGAGTTATATTTTCCTTAATAATAATTATTCGCTTATAAGTAAATCATTTCCTTTAATTTGTAATTCCTAATGTGGTGTTTCCTTTCCGTCCGTCAAGCGGCTATACGCACAAAAGTCCTTGAAGCAGCTAGCTCCAAGGACTTTCTCGGTTTTACAGTATGGTTTTAGAAAAACACGCTAAAATTAGCCGGCTGTATGAACGGACTGCATTGCCTGTCTCATCCGCGTTAAACGACGAGTTTCCGCTTCTTGCTTTTGTGAAGCTCCCAGAGCCTCCCAAACAAAAATGCGAAAAGCGACGTACACACTCAACATTAATAATGCGCTTACTACCACTTCCATGGAAAATCCCTCCCTTTGCAAAACCCAACATCCATTGTTCCTGGTTCACTTATAGTGTAATTCTTGGCGCTTGTTTTGTGAAATTGGCAGTAATTATCAGATCCATAAGCGTTCCTTATAAGCACGCAAGCAAGACCCACGTAACCGAACCCGACTTTCTTGCTTATAATATAGTCTTAGTAGAAGGAATACACCTAGATCATTGCGTATATTAAACTTAGAGTACGATTAGGAGGCACCCGATGGACATTCAGCTTTTTCAGACCTTTTTGACGGTCGCTAAATTGGGCAACATGACCCAGGCAGCATCTCGTCTAAATTTTACCCAGCCAGCAGTCACCGGACAAATCCGCGCCTTGGAACAGCATTTTGGGGTTCTCCTCTTCGAACGAGTTGGCAAAAAGCTTTTTATTACAGCAGCTGGCCGCGAATTAATTTCCTATGCTGAAAAACTGATGGGCGCCTATGCCGAAGCCGAACAAGCCTTGAGCCTTCATCCCAGCCAGATCAATTTAGGCATTTCCGCCGCCATGATCAACCATTTGATGCTGCCCTTTCTTAAAAAATTTCAGCAACAGTCCCCCCAGTGTTCCATATCGGTGGAGCTTTGCGCTAATGCCTCTGAGGTAGAAGAAGGCATTCTTGAAAATCGTTTTGACTTGGGTTTCATTCAAAATGAAAATACCGCCCCCGCACTAACTGGATTCAAGTTGTCTGAAGAGGAGCTAGTCTGGGTCATACATCCCAAGCTGTTGGAAGAGCATCAGCATAGTTCCCGTCTCGCCGATTATCCCTTGCTTTCCTATCGCGCCGGCGGACTGTTCTATCAGCTCTATGAAAAAACATTAGGGCAAAAAGGAATCAAAGCTACCATCGAATATAGCGAATCAGAAGCCATGAAAAATGCCATCCTTCAAGGTCTCGGCTGCGGCGCCATGCCCTTGCTTCTGGTGCGGGAATTACTAGAAGCAGGCACGCTTCTAGAATTTGCTAATGTGCCCCGTTCCACCTTCAGCATCTGGACAGCCTTTCATAAAAACAAAAAGCAGTCTCGCGCTGTTGCAAGCCTGCTTTCCCTGTTACAAGATGGTGCCAAAGATTCCGTTTCTTAGGCGTCAGAACATTTTATTCATCACTCCGCCCATAGCTTCCAATGGCTGCCGCTGTCATAATCCCGGCCCAAAAGATCAGTAATTGTGGACGATCAATCGCCAATTGCGGCACCTTACGGCTCGAATCCATTCTCTCATCCCCGACATAAGCAACCAAAGGCACTTCCTGCAAATATCCGTCATGAGGCTTAGCCCACCAGGTATGTGTAACCGGTGGAAATAATTCTGTCCCAATCATCAACAGCGCTGCCACCAGCCATACATAAACGCGTTGTTTCTTAAAAGGCCAATTTTCTTGATGCCGTCGCCAATAAATAAAAACAGTTCCTGCAATACAAACTACCTGCACAAGCGCGATGCACCAGATCGCAAAAAAGCCAAACCAACAAAACAAGATATACCAGCCCAACATAAGCAGCCATATGGCAAAAAAAGTTCCCCAAGCACTTCGTTTCACTTCACGCCGGGTGTCTGCAAGCAAGCGCCAAAAACCAATGACGCCCCCCATGAGAAAGCCAAGCGGCCCGGTTATAAAGATGCCTAGCAGAGGCCCCAAATTGCTGGTTGAAAACAAGATAGGCCCAATAAAACCCACTAAGAATGAAATAGCTCCAATAAACCATGCAATGCCTAAAATGTCCAGCATAGCGCGCCAGCTCCATTTCACCATTTTTTCCCATTACTATTTTATTTATAGTATAACAAATCGCACTGTAAATTATTTGAATTTACAGTATTTTATTTCAAAATAGCACACTTCTACATTTAGAACTTACGATAGAATTTACGTCTTTACACTCCGCCGCAAAGAGCAATCTGGGAATAATTGGTATGCACCACATGCTGTGAATGCTATAATATTAATAGAATATTGTGTTTTTTAACGAAAGGGGAATGAATGCGAATGAGAAAACATAAGTTGTGTATTGTTCTCGTAACATTCCTGTGCTTGCTGCTATCCGTTAGTGCAGCCTTGGCCGCCCCGACCCCAATTAAGCCGCGACCGCTGGCCCAAATTAACATTCTCTCGCCAACAGGAGGCGAATGGAAATGCGGAGCGACCATGCCGATTACCTTCAGTATCTCAACAGATAAACTGAAATGGGTGAATATCCTGGTAAAAAAAGGCGAGAATACTTTCTATTCATTCCCGCACATTGCTGTCAGCAACACCGCTCCGACGACCACCTTTAATTGGTCAATTCCCAAGGATGCCATCATCGGAGATGCATACACGGTGGAGATTGTCAGCGAAGAAACTCCGACCATCCGTAAAACCAGCAACGCCTTCTCTATCATCAGTGCGGTTGCGACCGTAACTGGCGCCAAACCTCCGCAGACGGTTGTTCCTAAAACGGACGTAAATCTTGAAAGTGTCAAAAACATCAATGTTACCAGTCCGTCTAGCCTAGACAGGTGGATCGTCCCCGGTGACGAAAGCATCACCGTTTCCTGGGATCATTTGAGCATGCAAAAAGTTGCTACAGTGGATATCCTGCTGCTCAAGGGCGACGGCACCATTGTAAAGCCCTTAGCCTCAAAAATTCCTTTTGCAGCGGGAACTTATTCATGGAAGATCTCCGGCAGCGATATAGCCGCCGGGGAATATCGCATCAAAGTGATGGATAGCGCGGCCAGCGGAATTCAAGGCGCCAGCGAATCTTTTTGGTTTGACGCGCCAACCCTCATTATGATAAGTCCCGTAGGAAATCAGCTGTTAATCGAAGGAACGACTACCGCTTTTTCTTGGACATACACAGGCAGCAGCAAACAAAAAATCCGCATTATGGACGGCGATAAAGTGGTGTATGACAACATTAACATTAATTCCGGCAATCTCGGCACAGGAAAAGGTACAGTGCCGTTGAAAGTGCCGGCGCTCCTTCTTCAATTAGGGGGGGGTATACGAAACGACCAAGACCTTTAAAGTAGCCACAACGGACAATGCCGTAGCCAGCCCCGCCGTCACCACCAACGTATTAACGCCAACTCCCCATATTACCTCTCCGATGGGCGATGCAACGTGGCATTCCGGGGATCAACACAATGTGACCTGGACCTATAATGGAAATCCCGCCGATCCCGTGGACATTTATCTGGTATTTTTTCGACCGCCTTATGTAAATGAATCGCAATACCTGGGAACGACCACCGCCGGGGCTGGAAGCTACGCAATCCCCAACGGACCCATCAATAGCTATGCTTATAAATATGGCCTGCAGGCAGGCCTTCAATTCCGGATCAAAGTCATCCGCAATTCGGTCCTGGGTGTCCTTTCACAAGTCGGCGAAGATACCAGCGGAACTATCATCTGGAAATAACAACTAAGCTTGTAAAACGGGTCCTGTTCAAAACAGGACCCGTTTTACATAAGGGTTACCATAAATTGAAGATTTCTTTTTTGCGGTAGATCATTGCTATTGCAAATAGGATTTATATTCAAAGGCGGTTATCCCGTAGATTTTTTTAAAATGCTTGTTTAAGTGCGATAAATCAACCAATCCGCACTCGGTCAGCGTCGAGTATACATCCTTCTTTTCCAGCAATTGCTTAGCCCGATTTATCTTGCAAAATATAAAATATTGGTACGGTGAAATTCCCACATTCGCTT
>CAZKCR010000016.1:0-21979 GCA_964551055.1 uncultured Anaeromusa sp.
GTGAATAATGAATGATTCGAATATTGATTGTTGATGATTCTGCATTTATGCGCAAATTATTGAGCGATTTATTTACTGGCGAAAAGGATTTTGTCGTAGTAGACACAGCGCGAAATGGCAAAGAAGCAGTGGAGAAGACAAAGCTGTTGCGGCCGGACTTGGTAACCCTGGATGTAGAAATGCCGATTATGGACGGCTTGGAAGCATTGCGGCTGATTATGCAAGAAACGCCGACTCCTGTAATGATGGTAAGCAGCTTGACTAAAGCTGGTGCGGATGCGACTATGCGCGCACTGGATTTGGGTGCGGTTGATTTTATTGCAAAAACGAATGGTCCTATTTCGAGCATTCAAGATATTCGCCAGGAAATTTTAGCTAAAGCCAGAGAAGCTGTACGAGTGAATGTGCGCCACCTGGCTCGTCCGCAAGCAGCGCCGACTCTGCCCCGAACCGTACTGCCTTTCGGCGGCGCTCAGGGTACTGATAAAATTATTGCAATTGGGACCTCGACAGGAGGTCCGCGAGCGTTGCAAGAAATCATTACACGGCTGCCTAAAAATCTGCCCTGTGGCGTGCTTATCGTGCAGCATATGCCTCCGGGTTTTACCCGATCATTGGCGGAACGTTTGAATTCTTTATCCGATGTACAGGTGAAGGAGGCGGAGCCAAACGAACCGATTCGTCCTGGTTGGGTGTATATTGCTCCTGGCGATCATCATATGCGGGTGGAGCGGAATGGAGCGCAAAAGATTTTGCGTCTAACTCAGGATCCGCTTATTGGCGGGCATCGACCAGCCGTTGATCCCATGTTTGACTCTGTAGCACAGGCATATGGAAAGCAAACGGTGGCCGTTTTATTGACCGGTATGGGGCATGATGGTGCGCAAGGAATGAAAAAAATCAAAGAAAGTCAAGGGTTTACAATAGCAGAAGATCAATCGACTTCGGTAGTTTTTGGCATGCCGAAGTCGGCGATTGAGCTTGGAGTTGTGGATCGGGTTGTGCCATTGCAAGCGGTTGCTGCTGAAATTATAAAAGCGGTTAGTCTATAACAGTGGAGGTGCAGGGGAAGATGGATATTAATCAGTACATGGGAATGTTCCTGGAAGAATCACGCGAGCACCTGCAAGCACTCAATCAATGCCTGCTGGACTTGGAGAATGATCCGTCGAATTTATCCGTTTTGGATGAGATTTTTCGAAGTGCTCATACGCTAAAGGGCATGTCGGCTACAATGGGTTTTACAACCATTGCTGAATTGACTCATGAAATGGAAAACGTGCTTGATTTAATGCGTAAGGAGCAGTTGGCGGCTTCGCACGAACTGATCGATACGATCTTCCGCTGTGTAGATACGCTGGAACAACTTGTTGAGAATGTAGCGGCAAGCAGCAACGAAACGATTGATATTCAACCATTGCTGCAGATGCTTTCTTCTATTGCTAAAGGAGAAGCGCCGACGGCTGCTGCGCCTGTGACGGCTGCGGTTGCTGCACCTGTACAGGTCGCTGCCGCACAAGAAACGACACCGGTAAAAGAAACGGAACAGTATTTATTTGACTTAAACGAAGCAGAAGAAAATGTCATTGCTGAAGCCCGTTCACAAGGAGTGCAAGCTTATCAGTTGGAAGTTCAGCTTAGCGAAACCTGCCTTTTAAAGTCGGCGCGCGCGTATATGTCCATGAGCGCTCTTGATGAGTTAGGCGACGTTTTGCGCAGTATCCCGACTGTGGACGAATTGGAAAAGGAAAATTTTGAACGCTCGTTTCAAGTTTTACTGCTTAGCGATGTAGAAGCAGTTAAAGTTGAACAGGCGTTAATGAGCATTTCCGAAGTAGAAAAAGTAACGGTATTACCGATTGATTTAGTGGAAAAAGCACCTAAAACGCCTGTCGTTGAAACTGCCGCAGCAGTGCCTGCTGCAGCTGACATTGTTCCAGGGGTAACGCCAGTTGAGGCCGTAAAAAAAGCGGCGGAACCAGCCAAAGCCGCAGTAGCGCAAGGAGAGAAAAAAAGCAATCGAGGCAGCCAGTCTGTGCGCGTGGATATTGACAAGCTGGATTCTCTGCTGAATCTGGTGGGCGAACTAGTTATTAATAAAACCAGATTGGAGCAAATTGGCATTACGCACCGGCTGACGGACCTGGTGGAAACCATTGAGCAAATGGATCGAGTTACGACGGATTTGCAAAATGTTGTTATGAAAGTTCGTATGGTTCCGGTGGGTCAGGTGTTTAATCGTTTCCCTCGCATGGTTCGAGACTTGTCGCGTGAGCTCAATAAAGAAATCAACTTAATTATTCAAGGGGAAGAGACCGAACTGGACCGCACAGTTATTGATGAAATCGGCGATCCGTTGGTCCATTTGCTGCGCAATTCTATCGATCATGGTATTGAGCATCCAGATGAACGTGTAGCGAAAGGTAAAAATCCGGTAGGGGAAGTTCGCCTTATTGCCAGCCATGAAGGCAATAATGTAGTAATCTTGGTAGAAGATGACGGTAAAGGGATTAATGCCGAGGTTATCAAGCAAAAGGCAATGGAAAAAGGACTGATTACGCAGGCGGAAGCAGACAAGATGGATGCTAACGAAGCCGTACGACTAGTCTTTCTTCCAGGATTCTCCACAGCTGAAGTGGTTACTGACGTTTCTGGTCGTGGCGTAGGGATGGATGCCGTTAAAAATAAAATCGAGTCCCTGGGCGGCATGGTAGATGTGGAAACGAAAATCAATGAAGGCAGCAAATTCAAAATTCGCCTGCCCTTGACGCTGGCTATTATTCAAGCCTTGCTTGTTGAGGTAGCGAAAGAGATTTATGCAATTCCCTTGGGATCTATCGATAGCACCATTAACTTGGAGCCAAGCGATATCAAGACCATTCAAAATCGCGAAGTTATTTTATTGCGCGGTCAAATCATTCCGATTATCCGTTTGGCGGATGTTTTACAAATTCCCCGAGCCACAAGCGAAGATTCCGGCGAGTTGTTTGTAGTTATTGTGCATATGGGTGAATTCCGTGCAGGGATCATTGTCGACAACCTTATTGGCCAGCAGGAAATTGTAATTAAATCGTTGGGTAAGTTATTAGCTGGAATCAAGGTTATTGCCGGTGCAACTATTCTGGGCAACGGTCAAGTTGCTTTGATTTTGGACATTGGATCCTTAGTGCAGTCTTGAGGAGGCGAAGGCCATGAATGAAGCATTATTTTCCGGTGGAGAAATGCAATTAGTTGTTTTTAAGCTAGGGGCCGAAAACTATGCCGTTAGCATACTGCAGGTACAAGAAATCAAACGTCTTACCGATATTACCCGGGTGCCGCAAACGCCGGATTATATCAAAGGGGTTATGAATTTGCGGGGCAGCGTGATGCCTGTGGTGGACTTGACAAAACGTCTAAATTTACCCAAGCAGGAATATACGGATGATACGCGTATCATTATCGTTAAATTGGATGATATCGTGGTAGGTATGATCGTGGATGCGGTTTTGGAAGTAACCGCATTGGTGAAAGAACAAATTGAACGCCCTGACGGCATGATGGGCGGCGTAGATGCACAGTTCTTAGATGGAGTTGGCAAAGAAGAAGATCGCTTGCTGATTTTATTAAATCTGGAAAATACCTTGGGTTTGGGTACGGAGATGAAAGTTGGTTAAGGAAATTGTAAAGTCTAAACGATGAGGTGAATGTCTTGACAGATGATATCTTAAAACTATCGGGCATGCAATTGGATGCTTTGCGTGAAATTGGCAATGTTGGTGCAGGCAATTCTGCGACTGCATTATCACAGATTATTCAACGCAAGATTGATATGTCTGTACCTCAGGTTTCAATTTTGCCCTTGGCGGACGTGCCGGATGTAGTTGGCGGACCGGATGTCATGGTGGCAGGGGTTTACCTTCGCGTTTTTGGTCCAGCGCCTGGGAGTATTTTGTTTTTATTGCCAAGGGAAAGCGCATTTGCCTTGGTAGATATGCTGATGGGACGCGAGTACGGTCATACGGAGACCTTGTCAGCGATGGATGAATCCGCTTTGATGGAAATTGGTAATATTTTGGCAGGAGCGTATCTGAACGCGTTGTCCTTCTTTACTAATCTAACCTTGTTGCCGTCTATTCCGGCTTTAGCTATGGATATGGCCGGCGCGATTTTGAGCGTAATTTTAATTCAATTGGGTCAAATGGGCGATCATGCTCTTGTAATTGAAACAGAATTCAGCAGCGAAGTGGAAGGTGTAAAAGGGCACTTTTTCCTGATTCCCGATCCTGGCTCTCTTAGCATCATTCTTTCCGCGATAGGGGTGAAAGAATAATGGGAGAGCTGATAAAAGTAGGTATGGCGGATTACAAGGTCGGTAAGGTTCCGGCAAGCTTGGTGACCTACGGTTTGGGCTCCTGCATTGGTATAGCTTTTTTTGATGCTGCGACAAAAATTGGCGGGTTGGCTCATATCATGCTGCCTGACAGTAAGCAGGCCAGAGCTTCGGATAATCCTGCTAAATTTGCCGATACTGCCTTGCCGTTGATGCTGGAAGACATGTTGAAAATGGGCGCTCAAAAAGGCCGTATTACGGCAAAAATTGCTGGTGGAGCTCAAATGTTTGCTTTTGCTAATGCTACGGACATTATGAGGGTGGGCGAACGAAACGCCGATGCCGTCAAAGCTAAATTAAAGCAAATGGACGTTCGGTTGATCGCGGAAGATACAGGCGGCAATTATGGTCGGACCGTTGAGTTGAATTTAGAAAATGGCATCTATTATATTAAAACCATTGATAAGGGGCAAAAGGAATTGTAGCCAGGAGGCCGGAGAGAATGCCAAGGATCTGGATTATTATTATATTGGCTGTGTTGGGGGCGTTAGTATCCGGTTTTAGCAGCGTATGGCAGCAGGTTCGTCTGGAAGCGCTTGTTTCCCGTTCTATCATAGGGGCTGTCGTTGGCGGTGCAGTGGCTGTTGTGTACTGTATGCTTGTGCAACGCTGGTTCTTGCATCAAGAAGAGAAAGTGAAAAACGGTTTACCAGTGAAACAGCACTCAACTAACTTGTCTCAAGAAGAGTTGGAACAGGAAGAAGCGCAAGAAAAATTTCAACCGCTCGGAACGGAAGAATGGCAGAAATTACCTAAATAGCAATAGGCAGTTAAAGCATATGGACAGCCAATTGAAGGGACGTTAAAAGGAAATGAGGTAGGGGAGGAGGCTTGCGAAATGCCAGCAGAGCAAAAGAGCCAGGCGCAATGGGATACCCTTTGGCAGCAATATAAATCAAGCGGACAAGCGGTATTGCGAGACCAACTCATTGAACACTACCTGCCTCTGGTGCGTTTGGTTGCGGGGCGCTTGGCAATTAGCCTTCCTACGTATGTTGATAGGGACGATTTGATAAGTAATGGTTTTTTCGGCTTGCTGGATGCGATTGAACGCTTTGATATGCAGCGGGGCATTAAATTTGAGACCTATGCTTCCTTGCGTATTCGCGGCGCCATACTTGATGCTTTGCGGGCGCAAGATTGGGCGCCGGCGACCTTGCGGCACAAAGCAAGGCAATATGAAATCGCGGTGCAGCAAGTGGAGCACCGTTTGGGGCGAAATGCCAGCGAGGAAGAGGTAGCGCAGGAACTTGGCATTTCAGGTGCACAATTGCAGACCTTGTTGCAGCAATTGAGCGTCAGTACTTTATTGCCTCTTGAAGAGGCTTTGCAACAGGAAAAACAAGGAAAAGAAACCAATTTATCAGCACGGATAGAAGTTGAGGAAGTACAGCAAACGTTGGCTGAGGCGATTGAAAAGTTGCCGGAAAAAGAAAAGATCGTTGTTAGTCTGTATTATTATGATCGATTGACGTTGAAGGAAATTAGCCTAATTTTAAAACTTTCCGAAGCTCGTATTTCACAAATTCACACGAAAGCAATTTTTCGCTTGCGGGGGGCCTTGCAGTCATTAAGGGAAAGCTTGCTCTAAGGGTGGAACGGAGGGGCGGACATGGAAGATTCGACAACAAAACCGCAGGAAGTGGGTTTCCGTTTGGAACATCACCCGGATGGCGTTTATTTGACAGTAGATGTAGCTTGTCAAGCGGATTTGCAAAGTTTGATGCAGGCTGTTGCCAGCGAGACGAGCGAATATGATCCAGAGGAAATTCAAAAATGTCTAGCCGAAAAAAGCGGACAGGCTGTGCGTATAGGCCTATCATTGCCTTTGCCAGAGATCAAATGGATGGTCTCTAAAGATCGTATGGAAGTTGTGCTGGAAATCGAGGCCAGTGAAAAGAGCCGCAAAGCAAAAGTGCAGGATGTAATTACTAAGCTAAGTGCGGTAGGAATTATTGGCGGCATTGATGAAAAAGCGATTGCTAAGGCGTGTAAGTACCCTGGAACATCTGTTGTTTGTGCCGCAGGTACGAAAGCAGTAGACGGGAAAAACGCAACAATCAATATTTTGATTAATACGGATGATTCCGGTCGGCCTACAGAACTGGAAGATGGTCGGGTTGATTTTAAAAATCTGAATTTGTTTACTGTTGTAGAGAGTGGGCAGGCTTTAGCGGAAAAAGTGCCTGCTACGCCTGGTGAAGAAGGGCAGGACGTATTAGGAAATCCTGTGTTTCCGCGACCAGGCAAGGACATTCCCTTACCGATTGGTAAAAATGTTGAAATTAAAGATGAGCTGACCGTGGTAGCATCTCTTTCCGGGCAATTTAACTATGCTAATCGCAAGATTAGTGTTTTACCAATTATTGAAATCAAAGGCGATGTAGATCTATCAACAGGTAATATTAATTTTGTCGGTGGCGTAATTGTGCGCGGTTCGGTTGCCGAAGGCTTTAGCGTTAAAGCAGGGGAAAATGTCGAGGTACATGGTTCCGTATGCGGCGGCGTTGTGGAAGGACAGAACGTTTTTATAAAAATGGGCGTTCAAGGCATGCATAAAGGACGGGTTTTAGCGGAAAAAAATGTAGTGGCCAAGTTTATAGAAAACGCTCAGGTAGTAGCTGGCGAGGAAGTTATTGTCAGTGAAGCCATCTTGCACTCCAAGGTCAGCGCGGGCAAGCGCATTATTGTTGACGGTAAACGTGGCATGGTGATTGGCGGAACGATTACAGCCGGTGAGGAAATTCGCTCGAAAAGTCTTGGTACACATATGGCAACGAATACGGAAGTGGAAGTGGGCGTAAATCCCATGCTGCGCGAAGAGCATCAGGCGTTGAAGCGCGACTTGCGCAAGCAAGAGCTGAGCTTGGATCAGACGCAAAAGGCGTTGGCGCTGTTACGATCTAGAGATCTCAATTCCTTGCCGCCGGAAAAGCGTGACATCATGCTGAAGATGACGAAAGCCCAGTTTCAATTGGCAGGTCAGGTGGAAAGTATGCGTGCACGCATGGTGGAAATTGAACTGTCCTTGGAAGAGATGCGCAATGGACGAGTGCGCGTTATGGACACCGTTTATCCAGGAGTGAAGATTGTCTTGGGCAATCTGGTTAAGTTCATTCGTGAACCGGAAAAGTTTGTTTCGTTTTATGCGGAAGACGGCGATATTCATAAAGGTGCGTATAAGTAAAGGAAGGGAAGCAATATGCTGATCAGACCGATGGACTTGCAGGTAATGTTGCCACGGGCCGGCGAAGCTGGAAAAATGCAGCAGGCACAGGAACAGCAAAACCTGCAGCAACCGCAACTAGCCGGACAAGAGTGGAAGGAACTGACTAAAATCCGCCAAGGCCAAGTGCAGCATAGCGAAGAAACCGAGCAATCACGCATTAAAGATGAACAACGCGAACGATCCGGGCAACAGAAGGAACAAGACGAGAAGAAAGCAAAGGATAAAAAAGAGGCGGCGGAAGAAACGCCGCCAGATCCGGTAAGAGGGCATAGGATTGATATTCGAACATGAGGATGTAATGTGATGACTAACTGGCTTTGGATCGCGTTGACTTTTATCTGCGTCATCGGGATCCTTTTTTATATCCGCAAGGACCATTTGCGACAAGTTCAAGATTTGCAATTGCAGCAGCAAGGACAAGAAATGGAGCGGCGCTTGCAGGAAACAGCGGAACATATTTTGTTGCGCATGGAGCAAGAGGCCATCCGCCTAGAGGCATTGTTGGCACGGTGTGAAGAACAGACCAAACGCATGGAACCATTGCAACAGGTAAACTTAGAAAGAGTTGATTTGCAAAAAAACGAGCGAGTCAAGATGGAAATAGCGGAAGTACGCAGTGAAGAGCAGCCTCCTAATTTTGCAATGGCCTTGTTGCAAGAAGAGTTGAATTTGCAAAAGCCGGTGGAAGAGCAAGCCGATGTGCAAATACCAAAGGGATCTTCGCAAATGCCGCCAGGGAGGGAACGCTACGCAAAGGTCTATGAATTGGCCGCAGCTGGTTTAACCAAGGGAGAAATTGCGCAACAGACGGGACTGGGTGTAGCAGAAGTAAACTTGCTATTGAGTTTGCGAAAATAGTCGAAAAAGCTTGTTTGACCGTTAAATTCATGGTATAATTTCTCGTGTTGTATTAAAAACCACACACCTCCAATTTCGTGGCTGTGCCGAACTGTAAAGGGCGGTGAAAACGAAAAATGCGGAGCGTGGAGGAAATTAACAGGAGGTAGTTTATTATGGCAGTAATTTCAATGAAACAGCTTCTCGAAGCAGGGGTACACTTTGGTCATCAGACTCGGAGATGGAACCCCAAAATGGCTCCCTACATTTTCACGGAGCGCAATGGCATCTATATTATCGACCTGCAGAAAACCGTTAAAAAAGTAGATGAAGCGTACAACTTTGTACGTGATTTGGCTGCTGACGGCGGTACGTTGCTTTTCGTTGGTACGAAAAAGCAAGCGCAAGACGCTGTTCGCGAAGAAGCGGCTCGCTGCAATATGTTCTTTGTTAACGAGCGTTGGTTGGGTGGTATGATGACCAACTTCAAAACCATCCAAGCGCGGATTAACCGTCTGCGTCAGCTGGAAGAAATGGAAACCAACGGCGTGTTCGAAGTATTGCCGAAGAAAGAAGTTCTGCAGTTGCGTCATGAAATGGATCGTTTGCAGAAATTCCTGGGCGGCATCAAGAACATGCGTAAACTTCCGTCCGCCTTGTTCATCATTGATCCCCGCAAAGAGCGCATCGCAGTAGCTGAAGCGCGCAATCTGGGGATTCCGATCGTGGCCATTGTTGATACCAACTGCGATCCTGATGAAATTGATCATGTAATTCCCGGCAACGACGACGCAATTCGTGCAGTGAAACTGCTGACGGCTAAAATGGCGGACGCTATTTTGGAAGGCCGCCAAGGCGAACAGTATGACGAAGAAAATGCGGAAGTTGCTGTAGAAGAAGCCGCTGAATAATGTCCAGTAAAGGTAAGGGGCTTCCCCTTACCTTTCTCAATAAAAGATGCGAATATTGACAGGAGGATGTTCTGATGATAACTGCTGCAATGGTAAAAGAGCTTCGGGAACGTACCGGAGCGGGAATGATGGACTGTAAAAAAGCTCTTGGTGAAGTTGACGGTGATATGGATAAAGCAGTTGACTTTTTGCGGGAAAAAGGCTTGGCAGCTGCTGCGAAAAAGGCAGGCCGCGTAGCGGCGGAAGGTTTAGTTGAAGCTTATATTCATGGCGCTGGCCGTATTGGCGTTATGGTAGAAGTAAACTGCGAAACCGACTTTGTAGCTAAAACCGACGATTTCCATGGTTTGGCTAAGGATATTGCGATGCAAATTGCTGCGGCTAATCCCTTGTATATTCGCCGTGAAGAAGTTCCGATGGAAACGTTGGAGCATGAGAAAGAAATCCTGCGCGCACAAGCTCTTAACGAAGGTAAGCCGGCGGCTATTGTTGAAAAAATGATCACAGGCCGTATTGAAAAATACTACAAAGAAGTTTGCTTGATGGAGCAGGTTTTTATTAAAAATCCGGATGTAACCATTACGCAACTGATTAACGAAAAAATTGCTAAGATTGGTGAAAACATCAGCATTCGCCGTTTTACTCGCTATCAGTTGGGTGACGGCATTGAGAAAAAGGAAAATGATTTTGCAGCAGAAGTTATGGCTGCGGTACAAGGATAACATCCTCGGCTTGAAGGAGGAAAATAAGAGAACACTTTTTGGTGTTCTCTTATTTTTCGCCTGTAAACAGAATTTAGGCGCAGGATTTTATTGGGGTCTTGTAGAATGAAAAGACAGATAATGCAGATGGAGGGGTAATTTTGACTACTGCAAAATATAAAAGAGTGGTCCTGAAACTGAGCGGAGAAGCTTTGGCAGGAGGAAAAGGATACGGAATTGATCCGGATGTAGCGGAAAGTATTGCTCGTGAAATCAAGGAAGTCCGGGCTGCCGGAGTGGAAGTGGCCATTGTAGTAGGCGGAGGCAATATTTGGCGGGGGTTGCGCGGTAGTGCTCAGGGAATGGATCGTGCAACTGCTGACTATATGGGGATGCTGGCTACAGTTATTAACTCCTTAGCGTTGCAAGATGCACTAGAAAGTGAAGGCGTTGATACGCGTGTGCAAACAGCTATTGAAATGCGCCAAGTAGCTGAGCCGTATATTCGCCGGCGTGCTGTGCGCCATTTGGAAAAAGGCCGCGTGGTTATTTTTGCCGCTGGGACGGGAAATCCGTACTTTTCGACAGATACGACGGCTGCCTTGCGGGCTGCGGAAGTGGAAGCAGACGCTATTTTGATGGCGAAGAATAATGCGGATGGCGTATATGATTCCGACCCGCGCAGCAATCCGGATGCAAAGAAATTTAAAGAATTGGAATATCTGGAAATCCTTAAGCGCCGCTTAGCGGTTATGGATTCTACGGCGACGAGCTTGTGCATGGACAATGAGATACCAATCATCGTCTTTAGCATGGATCAACCAGGTAATATTTTAAAAGCGGCTCTTGGTCATGATATAGGTACTGTTGTGGGAGGGAAGAATTGTGAGTGTTAAAGATGTTCATACAGCCCATGAAGAGAAGATGAAAAAATCTATTGAGGCTTTGCGGCGTGAGTTGGCTTCCTTACGTGCAGGGCGTGCCACTCCTGCTTTACTGGATAAAGTAATGGTTGATTATTATGGAGCGCCTACGGCCATCAACCAAGTGGCGAATATCAGCGTGCCGGAGCCGCGGATGATCGTAATTCAGCCTTGGGAAAAAACACTTGTCGGTGCTATTGAAAAAGCGATTTTGAAGTCGGATCTGGGCTTAAATCCGAATAGTGACGGCAGTGCAATTCGTCTTGTTTTACCACAGTTAACGCAGGATCGTCGTACGGAATTGGTAAAACAAGTTCACAAGAAAGCAGAAGAAACTCGCGTGGGCATTCGCAATTTGCGTCGTGACGCTAATGATGCGATTAAAAAGCTGGAAAAAGATAAAATCATTTCTGAAGATGAAGTTAAAAAAGCACAAGATGATACGCAGAAACTGACAGACAAGTATATTAAAGAAGTGGACCAGGTTATGGCAGCCAAAGAAAAAGAAATTCTGGAACTGTAGAATGATTGTTACTGTTGTCGGGAAACTGGTTTCCAGGTTGCTATGGAAAAATTGACACTGGACCCCCTCTGCCTGAGGGGGTCTTCCTTTGAATTTTTGAATCCAGGCTGATGGAGGAGTTCCATATGTGGAAAAAATGGTTGTCTGGCTCAGAAAAACCCCAAAGTGTACTGAATGAAGAAACAGTACCGCGTCATGTGGCGATCATTATGGATGGCAATGGGCGCTGGGCTAAGGAACGGGGCTTGTTGCGCACTTTTGGGCATCGAGCAGGTGCGGAAACGTTGCAGAAGATTATCCAAACAGCATCCGATATCGGCGTTGAAGTTCTCACCGTATATGCTTTTTCGACTGAAAATTGGAAACGCCCTGAAGAAGAAGTGGGTCTTCTGATGCGCCTCATTGCTGAATATCTGGATAGTAAGCTGGCTGATATGCATGCTAACCAAGTGCAGCTTCGCCATGTTGGCGATTTGGCCGGTCTGCCATCGGCGTTGCAACTGAAGCTGACCAAAGCTATGGAACAAACTAGGAATAATTCAGGCTTGGTTGTCAATTTGGCGATTAATTATGGAGGACGGGCGGAAATCCTTGAAGCGGTAAAAGCATTGGCTCGTTCGGTAGAAAAGGGAGAGCTCCGTGTCGACGAAATCGACGAGGAAGCTTTCGGAGCCGCTTTATATACCAAAGGCCTTCCGGATCCTGATCTTTTGATTCGGACAAGCGGTGATGTTCGTCTAAGTAATTTTTTGCTCTGGCAGACTGCCTATACGGAGCTGTATTTTTGTGATGTAAATTGGCCTGATTTTACGCCGGAGCATTTGAGGGAGGCTATTGCTTCCTTTCAAAAGAGGGAGCGGCGGTTTGGCGGACTTAAGAAGTAAGAAATGGGTGGTCAATGGTGTTAGGAAAACGGATACTGACGGCAGTCTGCGGTTTGCCGCTAGTACTTTGGCTTGTGTATGCAGGCGGTTGGTATTTTGGACTGGCAATTTCCTTGACGGCGCTGGCATCTTGGCTTGAATACTGCCGGATGCTGCGGCAGATCGAACTGCATCCATGGCAAGGTTTGGGGATTTTATACAGCTTTCTACTGCCGATATGTGTTGGGTTGGGGAATTCGCAGGAAATGGTTTTCTTTTTGGTAGTATTATTCTTGTTGAATGGCGCTCGCTTGGTAGTGCAGGCGACGAAGTTTTCGCCGGCTGACGCTTTTGCGACGATCTTTGGCGTCATGTATGTGCCTTTGCTTCTTGCTTTTTTTGTAGCGTTGCGTATGTACTTGCCAGAAGAGGCGGTTTTGCCGACCGTTCCATTCCTTTCCCAATGCGCAGGGTATGTTTACCTCTCCTTTATTGGCACCTGGGCCAGCGATACGTTTGCTTATTTTGTTGGCTCCCGCTGGGGTAAGCACAAGTTGTGTCCTGAGATCAGCCCAGGGAAAACGGTAGAGGGCGCGTTGGGCGGTTTGGGGGGCACATTGCTGGTTATTGGCTGGCTGGGCAGTTCTTTTGCTGGCTTGCAATTGGAGCAAGCATTATTATTGGGCGGCTTAATAGGCGTGGCTGCGCCGATTGGTGATTTGGTGGAGTCTCGCTTGAAACGATATGCCGGTGTTAAGGACTCAGGAACGCTGTTGCCGGGACATGGCGGTATGCTGGACCGGATTGACAGTTTGCTGTTTGTGATTCCGGTAGTGTATTTTTATATTGGCGCTCGCAGCTTGTTTTTTTTAGGATAGGAGAATATACATGCGACAACGGATTGCTTTACTGGGAAGTACCGGTTCGATTGGCTGCCAAACATTAGATGTAGCTGCAGCACATCCCGAAGAGTGTGAAATCAGCGTATTAGTTGCTCACAGTCGCGATGAACTGCTGGAAGAGCAGATTCGTAAGTTTAAGCCGGATTATGCGGTACTAAGCGATGAAAGCGCTGCGTTGCGCTTAAAGGCTCGCTATGAGGGGCCTACGACTATCTTGAGCGGTGACAAGGCTGTGGAAGAGCTGGCGGCATCAAGCGAAATTGATACGGTGGTAACGGCGCTTGTCGGCTTTGCAGGGTTGAAGCCGACCTTAGCAGCCATTAAGGCGGGCAAAAAAATTGCCCTAGCCAATAAGGAAACCTTGGTTGCGGCCGGGGAGCTGGTTACGGCTGAAGCTAAAAAGTACGGCGTGGACATTCTGCCTGTCGACAGTGAACACAGCGCTTTATTTCAGTGCCTACATGGAGAGTCGCCTAAAGAGGTGCACAAGCTGCTCATTACCGCCTCTGGCGGCCCGTTCCGAGGGCGGAGCCGGGAGCAGTTGGAGAAAGTAAGCCTAGCGGAATGCTTGCAGCATCCCAATTGGTCTATGGGCCGCAAAATTACCGTGGATTCGGCAACTTTAGCCAATAAAGGGTTGGAAGTGATTGAGGCGCGCTGGCTTTTTGATGTATCTTATGATCAGATTGAAGTAGTGGTGCATCCGCAGAGTATCGTACATTCCATGGTGGAATTCAGCGACTCCTCTGTATTGGCTCAAATTGGCTATCCTGATATGCGTCTTCCTATACAGTATGCTTTGTTTTACCCTCGACGGTTGGAGGCTTCTTGGCAGCGTTTAGACTGGAAGACAGCCCGTACATTGACCTTTGAACCACCGGATGTACAAGCGTTTCCTTTGCTAGAGACCGCGTTTGCCGTCGGTAGAGCCGGCGGAACGTATCCCTGCGTGTTTAACGCTGCCAACGAAGTGGCGGTAGAAGCCTTTTTGCAGGGCCGCATTTCCTTTTTGCAGATTACGGAGATTGTACAAAACGTGTTGGCTCAATATAAGGGAGGCAGTGCGACGGAATTGGCAAGTATTTTAGCTGCAAACGACTGGGCGCGCCAGGCGGCTGCAGCTTGCTGCAGCCAGGCGGATTAAGGAGGGAAACGGATTGGGAGGACATGGGAGTTCGTTATTGGCAACCATCCTGCTGTTTGGCTTGCTGATTTTAGTTCATGAATGGGGACATTTTATTACGGCTAAGCTAACCGGTATGTGGGTTAAAGAATTTGCTATTGGTTTTGGCCCCAAGCTGATTAGTTGGCGCATGGGAGAAACTCGCTATTCTTGGCGGATTATTCCTTTGGGCGGTTTTAACAATATTGCCGGTATGCACCCGGATGAAGAAATCGACGAGTTGGGCGATATGAGCGAAGAAGAGTACCGTAAAAGAGCTTTTTACGCTAAGTCGGTTTGGGCGCGCATGCTGGTCATTGCAGCTGGTTCTGTTATGAATTTGCTGCTGCCGGTAATTTTATTTGCATTGGTTTTTGTCTTTTCCGGTATTGACCGTCCTGTCGAGGCGCCTATTGTCGGACAGGCTATGGTCGGACACCCGGCGGCGCAGGCCGGTTTGGAAAAAGACGATCGGATCATTCGTATCCAAGGGAAGGATATTACTTCCTGGAAGCAGATGGTAGAGACGCTGCAGCAGGTGGGCCCCTCTACGGAAGGAAAGGGCATTGCCGTGGAGTATGAGCGAACTTTGCCGTCTGGAACAGCAGAGCGCCGTACAACGCAAATTTATCCCGAAAAAGACGGTGCTAACGGACGCATTCTTATTGGCGTAGCCGCTAAATTAGAGAACTATCAACCAGGTATAGTTGAGGCTTGCGGCTTAGCGGTGCAGCAGACAATCGCTGTTGCGGCGATGATGGTCAAGGGTTTGGCTAAAATGATCACTGGACAAGCTGCCGCCGATGTGGCAGGACCAATCGGTGTGGCGCAGATGGCTTGGGAAGTGGCGCAAAACGGTCTAATGAAATTGCTAGGCTTTGGCGCGCTGTTGAGTATCAATTTGGGTATTATCAACTTGCTGCCCATCCCGGTGCTGGATGGCGGTCATATAGTGGCTTTGCTTATTGAAGCGGTCCGGGGGCGTCCGATCAGCAAAGAACGCTTGCAAATGGTGCAGATGGCGGGCTTGCTGTTACTGCTGTTGATCATGATATTTGCAACCTTTAAGGACGTGTTGAGGTTGAATTTGTTTTAGAGATCCAAAGGTCAAACGGTTAGAACAAAGAGGAGGCGAATAGGGAGATGGCTGAGGTGCAGACGTTGACCTATGAACGACGAGATACCCGGCAGTTGATGATAGGCTCGGTTCAAGTAGGAGCAGGAGCGCCAATCACGGTGCAGTCCATGACCAACACGAAAACGCATGCAGTGATGGAAACGGTAGAGCAAATTGGCCGTTTGACTGCAGCCGGCTGCGATCTGGTGCGGTTGGCTGTTCCGGATATGGAAGCTGCTAAAGCTCTGGCGCAGATTAAGCGTCAGGTGCAGGTGCCGCTGATTGCCGATATTCATTTTGATTACCGTTTGGCTTTGGCAGCGTTGGAGAGCGGTATAGATGCGCTGCGAATCAATCCCGGCAATATTGGCGAGTCTAAGTATGTGCGTATGGTAGTGGACGGCGTCAAGGAACGTCAGGTGCCGATTCGCATCGGAGTCAACGCAGGATCGCTGGACAAGCGCATTTTGGCTAAATATGGCGGTCAGGTTACGGCTGCAGGCATGGTGGAGAGTGCGTTAGAGCATATTCGCTTGCTGGAAGAGTTGGATTTTTACGATATAAAAATATCTTTAAAAGCCCATGATGTGCCGCTTACCTTGGCGGCTTACCGTTTAATGAGCCAGACCGTCAACTACCCCTTGCACTTAGGGGTTACAGAGGCGGGAACTATACGCTCCGGTGTTATTAAGTCTGCAGTGGGCATTGGCGCGCTGTTGGCTGAAGGGATTGGCGATACGTTTCGGATTTCTTTGACCGGCGACCCAGTGAACGAAGTGGAAGTTGGCAATGAGATTTTGAAATCCCTTGGTCTGAAAGAATATGGGCCTACGCTAATTTCCTGCCCCACTTGCGGACGGTGCAATATCGACTTGGAGCAATTGGCGCAAACCGTAGAAGATCATTTAAAACAAGTGAAAAAGCCACTAAAGGTGGCCGTTATGGGTTGTGCCGTCAATGGACCTGGTGAAGCTCGTGAGGCTGATATTGGCCTTGCCGGCGGTAAAGGGGAAGGTCTTATTTTCCGCAAAGGCGTGATTGTGCGTAAAGTCGCGGAAGCAGAATTAATGAAAGCATTTTTGGAAGAATTGGAACAATTGCTGAAGGAGGAACCCTGATTATGCGTGCATCTAAATTATTTGCCCCGACGTTGCGAGAAGTTCCGGCGGAGGCTGAAGTTGTCAGTCACCAGCTGATGCTGCGCGCCGGTATGCTGCGGAAAGCGGCTGGCGGTATTTATAACTATTTGCCTCTTACGTGGAGGGTTTTAAAGAAGATTGAGGCCATCGTCCGGGAAGAAATGGATGAGTCTGGCGGCCAGGAACTGCTGATGCCGATTATCCAACCTGCGGAGATGTGGCAGGAAACTGGTCGCTGGGATGTGTACGGAGACGAAATGTTTCGACTCCAGGATCGGCATGGACGCAATTTTTGCTTAGGCCCCACGCACGAGGAAATGATTACAACGCTGGTTCGTTCGGAAGTGCGTTCTTATCGTCAGCTTCCGTTGATGCTCTACCAGATTCAGAACAAATATCGTGATGAAATTCGGCCGCGTTTCGGCTTGATGCGAGGCCGCGAATTCATTATGAAAGATTTGTACTCCTTTGATCGTGATGAAGCCGGCTTGGATGTAAGCTATCGTAAAATGTATGATGCATATACGCGCATTTTCAACCGTTGCGGATTGAAGTTCAGGGCAGTAGAGGCGGACGGCGGCGCTATTGGCGGTACAGGAACTCATGAGTTTATGGTCATCGCCGAATCTGGCGAAGCGGCCATTGTTTTCTGCCCTGATTGTGAATACGCAGCTAACGTGGAAAAGGCGGAAGGCCAGACTTTACCTGGGAATGAGGCGTCGTCTCAGCAGCCATTGACTCCGGTAGCTACGCCGGGCATGCGCTCCATTGAAGATGTGACCTCCTTTTTGAAAGTTCCTGCGGAGCAGACTATCAAATCCATTGCCTTCCGTACGGAAAATGGCCTGGTAGTTGCCTTAGCGCGCGGCGATCATGAAATTAACGATGTAAAGGTGCAAAACCTGGTTGGCGCTATTCAAATTGAACTGGCGGATGAAGCTGATATTCAGCGGGAATTGGGCAGTGTCGCCGGCTTTTTGGGTCCTGTAGGATTAGCCGGAAAATGTACGGTTGTTGCCGACAACAGCGTCATGAATCTTCATGATGCCGTATGTGGCGCTAACAAGCCTGATGAGCATTTGTTGCATGTAGAGCCATCGCGGGACTTCAAACCGGATCAAATTGCAGATCTGCGTATGGTGAAAGCCGGCGAACCTTGCCCGCATTGCGGCAGTGCGCTAGCGACTGCTAGAGGTATTGAAGTGGGTCAGGTCTTCAAGTTGTTTACCAAATACAGTGAATCGCTGAAAGCGACCTTCCTGGATGAAAACGGCAAAGAAAAACCCATGGTCATGGGATGTTACGGCATTGGCGTCAGTCGGACTATGGCAGCTGCTATTGAGCAGAACAATGATGCTGACGGCATCATTTGGCCGGCGGCGATTGCACCGTTCCAAGTAGCTGTCGTGCCGATCAATGCTAAAGATGAAAACCAACTGCAGCTAGCGGAACGCATTTACGGCGAGCTAAAAGCAGCGGGGGTTGATGTGCTTCTTGATGACCGTAATGAACGACCGGGCGTTAAATTTAAAGACGCCGATTTGATTGGCTATCCGGTACGTATTGCTCTTGGACCAAAGGCGTTAGCCGAAGGTATGGTGGAAATTAAATGCCGTCGTGACGGTCAGGTGCTGCTGGTGCCGCAGACGGAATATTTACAAAAAGTACAGGAATTACTAAGCGGCCTGTAAGGAATAGAAGCTATGTAACAACCGAGAACTGTTTTTATAGCAGTTCTCGGTTGTTTTTGTTAAAAAGTAGAAATTATATTTTCAGAATACTGCTTGAATTACACTGGATATGGATAGTGCTCGGATAAAGTAGTAACAAATATAGCAGATATTGCTATAAACGACGAATTTTACTTGTCTTTTTCAAGACGACAATGGTATAATGTCTACCATATAAAGATATTTATATTTTAAAAATGATATGGAGGGGTTTGCTTTGGCAGAGCAAAAATCTGTTTTTTATTTGGTCCGTGAAGAAATTTTGCCGGAGGCAATCAAGAAAACCATTAAGGTAAAGGATATGCTGAAGCGCGGCGAAGCGCGGACCATTAATGAAGCGGTAGAAAAAATGGAGTTAAGCCGCAGTGCATATTACAAGTATAAAGACTATGTTTTTCCTTTCTATGAAGCCAGCCAAGAAAAAATTATTACCTTGTCTTTGCTTTTGGATCATAAATCCGGCGTTCTTTCTCGTGTGCTTAATACCATAGCAGGAGAGCGTGGCAGCGTGTTGACAATCAATCAAGGCATTCCTTTGCAGGGGGTAGCTAATGCCAGTATTTCCATTGAAACGGCGGATCTAAAAATTGACTTGGAAGCATTGATGGATAAATTGCGTATGGTGGATGGCGTAAAACGCATCGAAATCTTAGGGCAGGTTTGAGCGTCTAAGAGATAAAGAAGTTAAGGAAAAAGCGGCCGGGCAGGACCGAGGGAGGAAATGTAAAATGAAAGAATGTATTCAAGTCGGCATGCTTGGTCTGGGAACGGTTGGAACTGGCGTAGCCAAAGTGCTTTGTCAAAATGGAGCCAACATTGCGCATAAAGTAGGTAAACCGATTGTTTTAAAAACCGTGCTGGTGCGCGATGTGAAAAAAGAACGATCCTTACCGCAGCCGGTTCAGGTGACTGACAAGATTGAAGACATTTTAAACGATACTGAGATTGATATCGTCATCGAAGTCATGGGCGGCGAAGAGCCGGCTAAAGACTATATGCTGCGAGCTATGCAGGCAGGCAAACATGTTGTGACAGCCAATAAGGATGTAGTGGCTCAACATGGTAAGGAACTTTTTGCTGCTGCTGAAGAAGCACAGGTAGACTTTTTGTTTGAGGCCAGCGTAGGCGGTGGTATCCCGATTATTCGACCTTTGAAACAATGTCTTGCGGGCAACCATATCTATGAAGTGATGGGCATTGTCAACGGGACGACAAACTATATGCTGACTAAGATGACTCAAGAAGGACTTGATTTTGCAGATGTGCTGGCTGAGGCGCAGGCAAAAGGATATGCTGAAGCGGACCCGACGGCGGACGTAGGCGGTCTTGATGCGGCTCGTAAACTGGCGATTCTTGCTTCTATTGCCTTTAACGCCCGTGTTACTTTTGATGATGTCTATGTAGAAGGAATTACGAATATTTCCAGTGAAGACATTGCCTATGCTTCGGAGTTGGGCTATGTTATCAAGTTGCTCGCAATTGCACGCGAAGAAGAAGGGCGCATCAGCGTGCGCGTTCACCCGACCTTCTTGCCGAGTAGTCATCCTTTAGCCAATGTGCATGATGTGTATAATGCTGTATTTGTACGCGGAGATGCTGTTGGCGAAGCTATGTTCTATGGCCGAGGAGCAGGCGAGATGCCTACAGCCAGTGCGGTGGTAGGGGATGTGATTGACGCAGCCAGAAATCTATATCGTGGGGCTTCAGGCCGTATTTTGTGCACTTGCTTTGAAGAACGCCCCATTCAGCCTATCAGCGAGACGAAGGCGCCTTATTTTATTCGCTTATTGGTCCAGGACCAACCAGGGGTATTGGCGGCCATTGCCGGCGCTTTTGGCGCACAGCAGGTTAGCTTGAATTCGGTGATTCAGAAGCGTAAAATCAACGGCTGTGCAGAATTGGCGGTTATAACCTATGAAGTGCCCGACTCTTGCGTGCAGCTTGCGCTTAGCACGATGCGCGGCATGTCGGTGGTGAGTGAAGTGCGCAGTGTTATTCGCGTGGCTATGGATTAAACGATGTTAGGCGGGGTTGCCGAAAATAGGCAGCCCCGTTGGATTTTAACGGTGGAGCAAGGAGGCTGTATCCATGCAAAAATACATACGCGTGTTGGTCCCGGCAACAACGGCCAACTGCGGACCTGGATTTGATTGTCTAGGCATGGCGTGTACACTGTACAACGAGGTGACCGTGAAGGCGCATTACGGACAAAGCGGCCTGGTTATGTGCGTACAAGGCGAAGGAGAAGCTTTTATCTCCAAAGGTAAGGATAATTTGTTCTATAAAGCGCTGCAGCGCGTATTTTCCATGGCTGGAGAGTCTATTCCCGCCCTGGAAATTGTAATGACAAACCGCATTCCCTTGTCCCGCGGCCTTGGCAGCAGTGCTGCGGCTATAGCTAGCGGCTTAGCTGCGGCGAATGCCTTGCTGCAGAATTCAGTACTGAACGATCAGCAATTGCTGGCCTTGGCTACGGAAATGGAAGGGCATCCAGATAACGTTGCTCCCGCGTTATTTGGCGGCGTTACCGTCAGTATCATGGATGGACAAAATCCGTATACACAACAGTTGCCTATTGAAATTCCGCTGCGTATGATTGTGGCCATACCTGACTTTCATTTGGCGACGAAAAAAGCAAGAGAAGTTCTCCCGCAAGCGGTTCCCTTGCAAGATGCAGTATATAATGTTTCTCGTGCTGCATGGCTCGTAGCTAAGCTGGTGGCAGGAGATACCGAAGCGTTGGGCCTTGGTTTTGCAGATCGTCTGCATCAACCATACAGACAGCCTTTGATTCCCGGCATGGAAGGTGTGCTGGCGGCAGCACGCCGCGAAGGCGCCCTAGGAGCTGTTTTGAGCGGCGCCGGCCCTTGTCTGATGGCGTTTGCCACAGAGAAGGAAGAATCTATCGGCGAAGCCATGGTAGAAGCTTTTGCCAAGGCGAATATCACCTCACGCTATTTGATTTTAGATCTTGACCATCAGGGATGCCAGGTGGAAGAGCTGCCGTTATAAAAAACGACGGGAAACTACCCCTAACCCAGAGTTTGCTATTGACTTTCTTGGCGTAGAAAGGTACAATATGTTTCGTGGAATCTCGGGGCGTAGCTCAGCTTGGTAGAGCGCTACCTTGGGGTGGTAGAGGTCGCACGTTCAAGTCGTGTCGCTCCGACCATTCTTACCCCAACAAAATCAAGGCTTACAGCGATGTAAGCCTTATTTTTTTTGCCGTTTGGGCACACTTTGGGCACACTTTCAAAAAACGCACCACTGAAACTAAAAATAAGGCCATGAAACCTTGGTAAAATCAAGGCTCCATGGCTTCTTTTATGTCTCCTTTTATTTCTTGTTTTTGACAATGCCTTGCCCGTAACTTTTGGTAATCGCCGGTTGAAAATAATAAATAATCTGGAATGGAATTTATCTTCTTTTCTTGCGCCATTACCTGATGCGGAGAAACGTGTCATTGCTAACAGAAAAGGATGGCTACACCCCTAAATTTTCAAGGGCGTAGCCATCTTTTTTAGTTTGCCCGGCATGGGCAGTAACTAGGCGGTGAAAGTCCGCTATGGG
>CAZKCR010000017.1:0-21502 GCA_964551055.1 uncultured Anaeromusa sp.
GCCCGCCTCAGCGTGGCGGCAGGGCTGCTTTTGGCGGCATTGATCAGCTATTGAGCGATTAAGTGAGGAGACGGTACTTGACTCGCACTACACCAAGAGAGTCTTTTTTGCGTCAGCCTTTGTCAGAAAGCCTCGGCAGAGCGCCGCTATGCCTGCGTTTTCTTTCGCGTCTGACGGAAAAAAATCCTTATCTTGGCGAAGCGTTCGTTCAAGTATCATCTCCTCAGAATGAGACTTGAGTAAAATCAAATTATAGTTAAAGATGGAGGACTGAAATCATGGGACGTAAAATTCAAAAAAATCGCAGTGATTCGGATATGATGCAAGGCTATGTAGAGGAGCGCTCTTTTGAACACCAATGGCTGGGCGAGTCTACGCCGCAGCCACGGCCGACGATAGGGCGCAAGGGGAGCAAAAGTGCAGAAAATGAATCATTTTTGCCTGTGAAGACGCGAGAAGAATTGGAAAAAGCCTTGGTGGCGATTAAACTGGAATTGTATAAAGAAGGCGTGCAAGAATACCATTTGCAGGTGAAACGTGCGGGAAACAGCGTTACCTTGACAGTGGCGCCTGGCAAGGGATAAGCGGAGGCATTCATGGCATACGAGCAGCGGGTTGTTTTTCGACATCCTAAGGGACTTCATACCCGGGTGGCGGCCATGGTGGTGCAGCGCGTTCAAGAGCTTAGGCAGCGCTATGGCAGTGAGATTACTTTGCGTAAGGCGACTGGTAAAGTAGTGCCGGCCAATAATTTAATGCTCCTAGTGGGCATGAAGGTGCGCGCCGGCGATGTTCTATGGGTTGGCGCTGATGGCGCTGGAGCGAGTGAGGCGGCCCAGGAAATGGGCGTTTTTTTAGAAGGAGATTTCTCTTTGGCGGCAGCGCCGGCCTGGCAGGGCATGGATGCGGTACTGCAGGAGAATGCCTTCACGGCGGAACAGATTTTTCGCAGCATTGCTAGCGGCCTGATGGTGACGGATCAGGAGGATCGCATTACTGTATTTAATCCGGCGGCAGAGCGTATTATGGGAGTTTCTGCAGCGGAGGTCATAGGGCGCAAGGTGTATGAAGCCATTCCTGGCTCTCGTTTGCACATTGTTAATCAAACCGGTCAAGCGGAGTTGGGGCAGCGCCAGCTCACTGGATATTCGGTAACGATTACCAACCGGACGCCGATTGTGATTGATGGCAAGGTGTGCGGCGCTGTTGCTGTTTTTGAGGATATTTCCATCTTAGAGCGCGTCTCAGGGGAACTGCAAGAGGTTAAGGAGCTGAAAGAACGCTTGCAGCTGATTTTAGAATCAGTTCAAGACGGCATCTGCGTTTTTGATAAAGATGGTTTTATTACCTATGTGAATGACGCCTATGTGACTATGTGCGGTGAAAGCCGTGAAGAACTCTTAGGACAATGTGTAGCGGATATTTCTCCCGGCGGCGGCCGCAGTTTGATGCTGACAAGCGGTCAGGCGGTGCTGGGCAGTATTAGCCGTAAACGCAGCGGCGTGACGCTGATTTCGAATATTAATCCGATTTTCGTAGATGGCAGATTGACTGGCGGTTTGTCGGTCAGCAAAAACACGACAGAGCTGCAACTGCTGGCGGATAAATTGAATCAAGCGAATGCTAGGGCGGAGTATTTGGAAGAGGAATTGCTTCGTACTCGACGGCCTCATACGGCTTTTCGCAATTTCATCGGCCGCAGCGGCAAGGTGCGAGATTGTCTGGCGATGGCTTCTAAAGCGGCGGCGGCGCAGGCTACGGTGCTGATTCGCGGTGAAAGCGGGACAGGCAAGGAGTTAGTTGCCGAAGGCATTCATTACGCCAGCCCGCGAGCCAAAGGGCCCTTTATACGGGTCAACTGCGGCGCTATCCCTGCGGCGCTTTTGGAGAGCGAGCTTTTTGGTCACGAAAAAGGCGCCTTCACCGGGGCGGTGCGGCGTAAACTGGGGCGTTTTGAATTAGCTGACGGCGGCAGCTTGTTTTTGGATGAAATCGGCGAAATGGATAAATCTATGCAAGTAAAGCTGCTGCGGGCGCTGCAGCAGCGGGAAATAGAGCGCGTAGGCGGCGAAGAGACCGTAGTTGTAGATGTGAGAATTATTGCTGCTACCCATCGGGATCTGGAAGCTATGGTAGCGGCAGGTGATTTTCGGGAAGATCTATACTATCGTTTGAATGTGGTTCCAGTGCTGCTGCCGCCGCTGCGAGAGCGCAAAGAGGACATTCCGCTCTTGGCGGAGCATTTTCTGGAAAAGATTTCGCAGCGCGAGGGGTATTCTCGCCAAGGATTCCAGAGAGAGGTTATTGAGGCATTTCAAGGCTATAACTGGCCTGGCAATGTGCGGGAATTAGAGAATATAGTAGAACGCATGGTGACCTTGGCTGAAGGGGTTCAACTGGGGTTGGAGGATTTGCCTCTCTATTTGCGGAAAGAAATAGGTGTAGACGAAGGCTTGCCGGCATTGCGCCAAGAAGAAGCGCTACTGCCTTGGGCGGAGTATGAAAAAAATATTATTGCTTTAGCCTTAGAACGTTGCGGGAGTTACAATGCGGCGGGAAAAGCGCTGGGGCTGACACATAAAACCATAGCGGCTAAGGCGCGCAAGTACGGCTTGGAAAAGCAGACATCTTGGGTAAAAACGGACTAGTTGTTCTTTTTTACCAACTAAAAACAAGGTGTCTGCTCTTTTTTACCAAGAAACTGCAAGAAAAGAGGAGGAGATGCAGAGAAAACGAGTTGGCATGGGTCTTGCTATTATACTCTACGGAAACGGCAAGCCGGTCAGACCGGCAGAAGGGAGAATTAAGGATGAAAAAAGTCATTAATGTGCCCGAGCAAGTTGTAGAGGAAATGCTTCAGGGGGTTGTCGCGGCTCATCCCCAGTATGTGCGTCGTGTAGAGGGCTTTGACGTCATCGTGCGAGCCCAAGCGCCGGTACAGGGGAAAGTAGCCTTGGTCAGCGGCGGCGGCAGCGGACATGAACCTTCTCATGGCGGTTTTGTCGGTAAAGGTATGCTGGACGGAGCAGTAGCCGGGGCAGTGTTTACTTCCCCTACCCCGGATCAGGTATATGAAGCGGTGAAAAATGTAGACGGCGGCAAAGGCGTGCTGCTGGTCATCAAAAACTATACCGGTGACATCATGAACTTTGAAATGGCCGCGGAAATGGCGGATGCTGACGGTATTAAAGTAGAAAAAGTAGTTGTCAACGATGACGTAGCTGTGGAAAATAGCACTTGGACCACTGGACGCCGGGGCATTGCCGGGACAGTATTTGTGCATAAAATTGCCGGCGCCAAAGCGGAGACCGGCGCTTCACTGGCAGAAGTCAAAACCGTGGCGGAAAAGGTTATTGCTAATGTACGTTCCATGGGGATGGCGCTGGCCCCTTGTACTGTACCGGCGGCAGGCAAGCCCAGCTTTGTTTTGGGCGAAGACGAAATGGAAATTGGCATGGGCATTCACGGCGAACCAGGTACGCATCGTGAAACTGTGAAAACAGCCGATGAAATTGCGGCGCATTTGCTGGACAAAATTTTTGCCGATATCGCTTTGGCCGCAGGAGATGAAGTGGCTGTGCTGGTCAATGGCTTGGGTGCTACGCCGTTGATGGAGCTGTACGTTGTTAACCGCAAGGTAGCGGAAACCTTGGCGGCCAAAGGAATCAAAACCGCCAAGACCTTTGTGGGCAATTATATGACTTCTTTGGAAATGGCCGGGTTCTCCATTACTCTTTTGAAATTGGATGCGGAACTGAAAGAATTGCTGTTGGCTCCGGCGGATACGCCGGCTTTAGTACAGTTTTAAAACCTCTAATGGTTACTTGTGCAAGACCGCCGGTTTCACGGCGGTAGGGGAAATGAAGCTGGCAGCGGGCATGCGAGCCCGCTGCCTTTCTTAGAAGGAACGATGGGAGGAAACGAAAATGAATACGAAAGCAACAGAACTCATCAATGCGGTGGGAGCGATAGTAATAGAAGAAAAACAATTTTTGACTGATTTGGATGCTGCCATTGGCGATGGGGATCATGGCATTAATATGGCGCGCGGCTTTGAGGCGGTTAAAACTAAACTAGCCGGAGCCCCTGAGGGAGATGTCGGCGCGGCGCTGAAACTGGTGGGTATGACCTTGATTTCTACGGTGGGAGGCGCAGCAGGTCCCTTATATGGTACGGCGTTTTTGCGGGCTGCCGGTGCAGCGCAAGGGAAAGAGCTGGTTGACGAAGAAACGGCGCAGAAAATGTTGGAAGCGGCAGTTGGCGGTATTAAAGAACGAGGTAAGGCGACACGGGGTGAAAAGACCATTCTTGATGCTCTGGAACCTGCAACCGAAGCGTTTGCAAAGGCTCGCGAAGACGGTAAGACCATGCTGGAATGTTTGGAAGCGGCTCAAAACGCGGCGGCAGCTGGGGTTGAGTACACCAAAACCATTATTGCTACTAAAGGACGCGCCAGCTATCTGGGAGAACGCAGCATCGGCCATCAGGATCCCGGTGCTACGTCAACGACCTTGATGCTGCAGACCTTGTATCGGCAGTTGGCTGAGAAATAGGAGGAGATAGCATGGTAGGCATTGTAATTGTGTCCCATAGCGCCAAAGTAGCGGAAGGAATTTGTGAAATGGCGGCGCAGATGGCGCGGGCTGAACAGAAGATTTTGGCTGCTGGCGGTACGGCAGATGGCGGTATTGGCACGGACGCGACTATTGTGGCGGAACGTATTGCTCAGGCGGACGTGGGAGAGGGCGTGCTGATTTTAGCGGATCTGGGGAGTGCGGTACTCAGCGCAGAAACAGCACTGGAGTTTTTAGACGAAAAATTACGTAAGCGCGTACAGATCGCGGATGCTCCAATTTTGGAAGGCGCCATCAGCGCGGCTGTAGAGGCATCCTTGGGGAGTTCCTTGGCTTCAGTGGTGGCAACCGCCGAAGGCGCCCGGGAATTGCACAAGTTGTAGAAATAGAAGGAGAGAATTCACATGGAAGCAATTGTTCAGATTACCAATCCTACGGGGCTGCACGCCCGGCCGGCGGCGCAATTTGTGCAGCAGGCCGCTAAGTTTAAAAGCAAGGTTGTTATTGAAGGCAATGGCAAAAGCGCTGATGCGAAGAGTATTTTAGGCGTTATGTCCCTAGGGGTGACTAAAAATACGGACTTGAAAATTTCCGCGACCGGCGAAGACGAGGCGGCCTGTGTACAGGCGCTGGTAGAGTTGGTGGAAAGTCGTTTCGGAGAGGAGTAAGACGATGGAAAAGCTGCAAGGGCTGGCTGTGGTGGCTGGCAGCGCCATAGGACCGCTTTTGGTGCTGCGTGATGAACTGACGGCGGCGTTAGAAACGTATGTACCGTCGGCGGCAGATGAGGAACTAAAAAAGCTGGAGTCTGCTGCGTCGACAGCGGCGTTGCAGCTAGAAGAGGCGGCTGGACGTTGCCGGGAAGCCGGACAAAATGAGCAGGCTGGAATCTTAGAGGCGCATCAACTGATGGCTCAAGATGCGGCCTTGCTGACGGCAATGCAAGAGGCGGTCAGTGTTGGCGCTCCCGCGGCGGCGCTGCAGGCCAGCGAACAGTACGCGGCCATGTTTGAAGCTATGGATGATGCCTATTTGCGAGAGCGTGCAGCAGATGTGCGCGATGTGGGCAAGCGTATCGCCAGAGTTTTACTGGGCTTAAAAGAGGCTAAACCGGCAGAAGGAGGCGCCGTGCTGGCGGCAGAGGATGTGGAACCGTCTTACTTGGCGGCATTGCCGGCGGGAGCGGTAAAAGCGGTTTTGTTGGGGCAGGGCAGCACGACGTCTCATGCGGTGATTATTGCTAAGGCGCGGGGGATTCCGGCCATTGTCGGTTTGCACGAGGTTTTACCGCGCCTGGTCAGCGGTCAAGAAGTTTTTGTGGATGCCACGCGCGGGGAGATCTGGGTAGAGCCGGATTTAAAGACTCGCGGGCAGGCTTTGACGCAAATTGAACTGGAAGCCGAGCAGCTCAAGCGTGACTTGTCACTGGCTGGAGAAGCGGCGGTGACTACAGATGGTCTGAAAATGACCTTGGCAGCTAATATCGGTTCGCCCCAAGACATGGAGAACGCCGTACGGTATGGTGCGGAAGGGGTCGGCCTTTTCCGTACGGAATTTCTTTTCATGGGCCATGACACAGCCCCGGACGAAGAGGAGCAGTATCAGGCTTACAAAAAGGCTATTGACGGCTGTCAAGGTGCGCTTTGCGTTATTCGGACGATGGATATTGGCGGTGATAAGCCGTTGCATTATTTGCAGGTTCCCAAAGAGGATAATCCGTTTTTGGGCTGGCGGGCCATTCGGATCAGCTTGGAACGGGATGATCTTTTCTTGCCGCAGTTAAAGGCTATATTGCGAGCGGCGGTGCATGGCAAGGCAGCCATTATGCTGCCTATGGTGAGCCAAGTGGAAGAAATTCGTCAGGCGCGGCTTGCTGTTAAACGCGCTTGTGAAGAGCTGCAAAAAGAAGGCAAAACTTTTGCAGCGGATATATCGCTGGGGATTATGGTGGAGACGCCAGCGGCAGCAGTGATGGCGCCTCTCTTGGCGCAGGAGTGCGATTTCTTTAGTATCGGCACGAATGACCTGGTGCAATACACCCTGGCGGTAGATCGGGGCAATCCGAAAATCAGCAGTCTTTACAGCCATTTCCATCCTGCGGTGCTGCGCTTGATTCAGCAGACAGCGCAGGCGGCCCATGAGGCGGGCATCTGGGTCGGCATGTGCGGCGAGATGGCCGGCGATCCGTTGGCGACGCCGCTGCTGGTGGCGATGGGCTTTGATGAACTCAGCATGAGCGCTCCGGCGCTGCCGCGAGTGAAGGAACGAGTTCGTTCTCTGTCGCGACAAGAAGCGAACGCTTTATTGGAGCAGGCTTTAAGTTTGAAAGAAAGCACGGCGATTCGCGAACTCTTGCGTCGAAATATGGAACAATAATCCAAGGGCTAAGTATTGAAAAGACTTTGCAAAGACGTTATAATTAGAGCAGTATTTTTTATAAGATAACGGCAGTGTGGCCGCCTTGAGTAATCAAGGCGGCTTTTTGTCTTTGCAGGGAGGGTGCAAGATGGAAGAGTTTCGTGAGGGAGCTTTGGAAATAGCTGAGTTGAAAGAGCGTCTTGCTTGTATGGAAGCGCGTTTGGAGGCGGTGCTGGCTGCTGTGGACGAAGCCGTCTGTATTGTGGACGAACGTGACTGTGTTGTAGCCTGGAACCGCTATGCGACAGATCTTTACGGCATAGCTTCTGATGAGATTGTCGGTAAGCATATCGGCATGTTTTTTTCCAACTTGCTTTTAACGCAGGTGGTACAGGAGCGTAAAGAAGTCCGCGGACGTTATCATACTCCCTGTCCGGATAAGCATGTGCTCATTAATGCCGTGCCGGTGCATTTGGAGGAGCGAAATGTTGGCGGCGTTTGCGCCGAACGGGACATCACAGAAGTCGTCCAGTTAAATGAAAAGCTTTTTCGCACCAGTGAAGAAATGATAGCTTTGCAGCAACGCATAGACGGACGGGCGGTGGATTCTTTTGCATCTATTTACGGGCACAGCCAAGGTATTCAAGAAGCCATTGCCATGGGGCGGCGTGCGGCGGCCTCGCCGGCGCCGGTATTGATTCGCGGTGAAAGCGGTTGCGGCAAGGAGCTTTTTGCCCGGGCGCTGCATCAGGCGAGTGGACGCACGGGCGCCTTTGTGGCTATCAATTGCGGCGCCATTCCGGAAGGCCTTTTTGAAAGCGAACTTTTTGGCTATCAAGGAGGCGCATTTACCGGCGCAGATCGCAAAGGCAAGGCTGGTTTGCTGGAAGAAGCCCATGAAGGTACGCTCTTTCTGGATGAAATTGGCGATATGCCAAGGGAAGCGCAGGTCAAGCTGCTGCGGGCGCTGCAGGAGAAGAGTTTTTACCGTGTAGGCGGCTCCAAGGCGGTTCGTGTCGATGTGCGTATTGTAGCGGCGACCCATCGAGATTTGGAAGAAATGGTGGAACGCAAGGAGTTTCGCGAGGATTTATACTACCGTCTAAATGTCGTCACTTTGTGGCTGCCGCCGCTGCGGGAGCGGCGAGACGATATTCCGGAGCTAGTGCATAAAGGATTGCAGCATTTTGGCGCTGTGTACGGCAAACTGATTACTAAGGTGGCGCCGGATGCCATGGCCATGCTTCTTGATTATGCTTGGCCCGGTAATGTGCGGGAATTGTTCAACGTGCTGGAGCGTATTGTGGTGCTGACGGAAGGAGATGTGTTGGAAAGTCGACACTTGCCGCAAGAATGGATGCAACATCGTCCGTTGCCGCCCATGCTTGCCAAGGGAAACTTCAACTTGGCCGATGCCTCGAATCAATGGGAAAAAGAAGTCATTCGCCGGGTGCTGAAAGAAAACCACTACAACAAGGCGGCTGCTGCGAAGAAGCTTGGTATTCCCAGAACCACTCTTTACTATAAATTGCGCCAGTTAGAACTGGATTGACGATGACCCGACAAAAACGTCGAAAAATAGACGGAATGTACGCAAAGACGCGTCTGGAAACAGAGCGTCTTTTGGCTTTTAAACCTCATAAAACCTGGCGTTTTTAACGTTGGTGCTGCTTTGGCACGGACCTTGCTATATAAAGAGCAGGAGGTGTTGGGGAAGATGAGAATTACAGAACATCCGATTTTAGAGTTCCCTCAAGAGGGGCTGGTTGAGTTTTCTTTTGACGGTCAAATTTTGAATGGACGGGCCGGAGAGCCGATTGCCGCCGCCTTGCATGCGGCGGGCGTGCGGGCGTTGCGCCACAGCCATCGCTATAATCGACCGCGCGGTTTGTTTTGTGCTATAGGAAATTGTTCGTCCTGTTTAATGACAGTTGACGGCGTACCCAATGTTCGGGTGTGCGTGGAGCCTTTGCAGGCTGGCATGCAGGTGGAAACCCAGAAAGGGAACGGGTACTTGAAATGATAAAGACATGTGACATTTTGATTATCGGGGCTGGCCCGGCCGGCTTGGTTGCAGCTCAAGAAGCGGCCCAAGCAGGAGCGCAGGTATTGCTGTTGGAACGTTCAAGCCATTTAGGGGGACAGCTGATCAAGCAAACTCATAAATTCTTTGGCTCCAAAGAAGAGTTTGCCGGGGAGCGAGGCGTAGCCATTGCCGAGCGTCTGCTGGCGGAAGTGGCGGAACAGCCTGGAATTGAAGTGTGGTGCGGCGGTACGGCGCTAGGAATTTATCGAGAAGACGGCATTGTAACGGCTGAATATAAGGGCGTTTTTCACAAAATTAAAGCCAAGCGCTTGATCGTAGCGACAGGGGCGGCGGAAAAAACACTGCCCTTCCCTAATTCGGATTTGCCTGGTATTTACGGGGCTGGCGCGGTACAGACGCTGATGAATGTGCACGGCGTATTGCCGGGGAAACGGGTCGTCATGCTTGGTGCCGGTAATATCGGAGTTATTGTAGCCTACCAACTCTTGCAGGCTGGCGTGGACGTGGCGGCCATTGTAGAAGGTGCTCCGACCATCGGCAGTTACTGGGTGCATGCGTCGAAAGTTAGACGGTGCGGCGTGCCGATTTATACTTCCCATACCGTCGTGGCGGCGCATGGTAAAGAAAGCCTGGAAGCGGTTACCATTGGCAAATTGGACGACAAATGGCAACTCATTCCGGGAAGTGAACAAACGCTGGAGGCGGACGGCTTATGTCTGTCAGTTGGTTTATCGCCGCTGACGGAGTTGCTCTGGCAGGCTGGCTGCGATATGACCTTTGTGAAAGAGCTGGGCGGCTATGTGCCGTGGCGGGACGCCAATTTGATGACCTCGAAAAAAGAAATTTTTGTAGCCGGCGATGTAGCAGGCGTAGAAGAAGCCTCCGCAGCCATGGTCGAAGGAAAAATTGCCGGTTTGTATGCGGCCTTTTCTCTGGGCAAGCATTTGCCGAACTTTCAACAACAATACCAACAGGCGAAAGCGCAGTTGGCCGCCTTGCGTTCCGGTCCGACGAGCGCTAAAGTATGCAAAGGCTTGTGTAAAGTAACCTTTGAGGAGGCGATGTAAGATGCTGGCAACAACCGGAATTCCGGACAAGGAGCAGATTGCCGCTGTGCTTCCTTGTGAAGCAAGAAAAAAAGAGGGCTCTGTAGCAATTATCGAATGCTATCAGGAAATTCCCTGTAACCCCTGCGCCGATGCTTGTCCTCGCGGCGCGATTACGGTAGCGCCCATTCATGAACGGCCCCAATTAGATGAAGAAAAATGCAATGGCTGCGGCATCTGTTTAACCCATTGCCCTGGGTTGGCCATTGTTGTGACAGATTATCAATATAAGGAAACAGAAGCCCTGCTGAAACTGCCCTATGAATTTTCTCCATTACCGCGGGAAGGCGAAATTCTTTCCGGTTGCAACCGTGAGGGGGAACCGATAGTCGATGTGAAAGTGCTTCGCGTGCAGCGCAGCGCCAATAAAACGCATGTGCTCTGGCTGGCTGTAGCCAAAGAGCAGGTAGATGAAGTGCGGTTTGTTCGTCGGAAGGAGGCAAAAGCATGAAAGATGAAACGATAATTTGTCGTTGTGAAGATATTTCCCTGGGAGAAATCCGTGAACGCATTGCCAAGGGAGACCATTCGCTGGAGGAAGTGAAACGCGCTTGCCGCTGCGGTATGGGACCCTGTCAGGGACGCACTTGCATCCCGTTGATTGCACAGGAAATTGCTACGGCGACAGGCCGGAAAGTAGAAGAAGTTGCACTGCCCACGTTCCGGCCGCCAACAGCGCCGATTTCTCTGGGCGTGCTGGCAGGAGGGGCAGAGGATGAAAAGTAAAGCAGATGTAGTGGTCATCGGCGGCGGCGTTGTAGGCTGCTCCATCGCCTATAATTTGGCCCGCCTGGGCGCCGGTAAAGTGGTTCTTCTGGAAAAAGGATATTTGGCCAGCGGCGCTACCGGACGCTGCGGCGCCGGGGTGCGTATGCAATGGGGGACCGAAACCAATTGCCTTTTGTCTCGGGAAAGCGTCAGGATGTTTTCTCATCTGCCGGAGTATCTGGGAGTGGACGTCGATATTGAATTTGAGCAAGGCGGTTATTTGCTGCTGGCGTATACGAAGAAAATGGAAGATCAGTTCCGGAAAAACCTGCAGCTTCAAAAGCAGCTGGGAATTGAAGCTTCCTGGGTGACGCCGGAAGAGTCGAAAGAAATCGTGCCGATGCTAAACACCGAAGGCATGCTGGGAGCGACCTTCTGCGCCGAAGACGGCCATTGCAATCCGTTTCGCGTTACCGAAGCCTATGCGGCGGCGGCACGCAAATTGGGTGTGGAAATTCGTACCTTTTGCGAAGTAACGGACATTGTCACCGAAGGCTCTAAAATAGTGGCGGTACGTACGGCGCAGGGTGATATTTTAACAGATACCGTTGTTAATGCTGCTGGCGGACATGCTAAATGGGTGGGCAGAATGGCCGGAGTCGAACTGCCTATTTTCCCGGAGCGGCATGAAATTTTGGTAACCGAGCCGGTGGAAGCCGTGATGGAGCCCATGGTGATGAGCTTCTATCACAACTTGTATTGCCAGCAAAGTCCTCATGGCAGCTTTATTATGGGTATTGGCCATCCGGATGAGCCGGAAAGCTTGAACATGACCTCTAGTTGGCACTTCTTGGAAGCCATGGCGCAGCGCGTAACCAAGCTGCTTCCTCCCTTAGCTGGGTTGAAAGTCGTGCGTCAATGGGCGGGCGTGTACGATATGTGTCCGGATCGGACGCCTATTTTAGGCAGCGCTCCCTGTCAGCCTAAGTTCTTTACCGCCGCTGGCTTTAGCGGTCATGGATTTATGATTTCCCCCATTACCGGCGAGCTGATGGCGCAGCTGGTGCTGGGACAGCAAACAACCCTGCCGGTAGATGTGTTCCGGGCGGAACGTTTTGAAGAAGGCGAACTGTTTGTCGAGCCGTCCGTGGTATAAGGCGCTACTTTATGAATAAAAGGGGTTTAGAGTATGATTGAATACAAAAATGAAGCCTTTACCGATTTTAGCCAAGAAGCTAACCGACAGCAAATGGAGGCGGCGTTGTCCAAAGTTGCTGCTGAAAAAGGCGCCTACTATCCTTTGATTATCGACGGTGTGGAAGTCAATACGGAAGCGCGTATTACCTCTTTGAATCCCTCTTTGACCAGCGAGGTAGTGGGCACAGTAGCGCGGGCTAATACGGACTTGGCGGAAAAAGCCGTGCAAGTGGCGGCGCGGACTTTCGAAAGCTGGAAACATGTAGCGCCGCAGGTGCGGGCGTCTCTTTTGTTCAAAGCGGCAGCTATTTTGCGGCGGCGTAAATTTGAGTTTTCCGCTTGGCTGACGGAAGAAGCCGGTAAAACCTGGCCGGAAGCTGACGCCGATACGGCGGAAGCCATTGATTTTATGGAATACTATGCACGTCAGATGCTGCATTATGCCGAAGGCATGTCTGTATATCCTTATCTGGGAGAAATCAATGAATGCGTGTATATTCCCTTAGGAGTCGGCGTGGTTATTCCGCCATGGAATTTCCCCTTGGCCATTTTGGCGGGTATGACCGCTGCGGCTGCCGTGTCTGGCAATACGGTCATCGTTAAACCTGCCAGCGCTACGCCGGTAGTGGCTGCTAAACTGATGGAAGTTTGGGAGGAAGCTGGTTTTCCGGCAGGAGTGATTAATTATCTTCCCGGCAGTGGCGGCACTATTGGAGACTATTTGACGACGCATTCTTTAGTTCGTTTCATTAACTTCACCGGTTCCAAAGAAGTGGGCTTGCGCATTAATAAGCTGGCTGCCGATGTGGCGCCCGGTCAAAAGTGGATTAAACGGGTTATCGCGGAAATGGGCGGCAAGGATGCTATTGTGGTCGATAGCGAAGCCAATCTGGAAGAAGCGGCAGCTGGCATTGTAGCCTCTGCCTTTGGCTTTCAGGGGCAAAAATGCTCTGCTTGCTCGCGGGCTATTATCGTAGCTGACGTTTACGATGAAGTGCTGGCTAAAGTGATAGCCAAGACGAAGGCGTTAAAAGTAGGCCGTGCTGCGGACCCTGCTATGAATATGGGGCCTGTGGTTGATGAGAATGCATATAAGAAGATCTTGGAGTATATTGAGATTGGCAAAAGTGAAGGCAAGATTGTCGTTGGTGGTAAAGCTGGCGATGCAGCCGGCTATTTTATCGAACCGACGGTAATTGCGGATGTGGATGCGCATGCGCGTGTTGCCCAGGAGGAAATTTTTGGACCGGTGTTGGCGATCATTAAAGCGGAAGACTTTGATCACGCCATCGCGATTGCCAATGATACGGAGTACGGTTTGACAGGGGCTGTATTCTCTCAGAACCGCGCTAAGCTGGAGCAGGCACGGCGAGATTTCCATGTGGGGAATCTCTATCTTAACCGCAAGTGTACCGGCGCTTTAGTGGGAGTACAGCCTTTTGGCGGCTTTAACATGTCCGGTACCGACTCCAAAGCAGGCGGCGCTGATTATCTGCTGCTGTTCATGCAGGCAAAATCTATTTGTGAAAGACTGTAATGGTAAGCAAGAAATAACCATATTTAGAAAAAAATGCTTGTAAAATGAACCGCAGCCAAGTATAATGAAAAGAAAATTAAAGATGTATTCCAGATCAATGTATGAAGCAACGAGGCTTCTGGAAAGAACGGCATGCCGTTTTTTCCAGAAGCCTTTCTTTTTTTTGAGATGCCATGTCAGGCATAGAATATGGGAGAAATCGCAGGAAAGAACGATGGGAGGAGGAATAGCGGGAAGCGACAGGGAGTCTTGCAATAAGAACGTAGGTGAAAGGGAGAGAAGCGTATGATGAAAATGGGGAAAATGAAAAAGATGGCAGCCCTCTTGAGTGCGTTGGCGCTGACTACCGGTTTGATTGCCGGCTGTGGGGGTTCTTCCAGCAAAGACATCAAAATTGGCGTGGTATACGAGCTGACTGGCAATACGGCTTCCTTCGGGACGGCGGCAGCTAATGGCGCTAAACTGGCTTTTAAAGAAATCAACGCCAATGGCGGAGTGCTGGGCAAGCAAATCCAACTGGTTGTCGCTGATAATAAAGGAGAGCCTTCGGAATCTTCCAATGCGATGACCAAAGTTATCAGCCAAGACAAGGTTGTAGCTGTAACCGGCTTTACTACCAGCTCTAATGGCATTGCCGCTTCCAGCGTAGCGGAAGCTAATAAAATTCCTTTCGTAGCAGCAGCGACAACCAATCCCAAGGTGACCATCAATGAAGCTTCCGGTAAAGCTAAAGATTACACCTTCCGCGTTTGTTTCATCGATCCTTTCCAGGGGACTGTGGGCGCCAACTTTGTGCTTAATACCCTGAAAGCTAAAAAAGCGGCAATCATGGTGGATAATTCCAGCGATTACAGCAAAGGCTTGGTAGCGGTCTTCAAACCGGCTTATACCGCTGGCGGCGGCACGGTAGTGGCTGAAGAAGCGTACTTGCAGAAAGACCAGGATTTCAAAACCATTCTGACAAACATCAAAGCTGCCAATCCTGATGTCATCTACTTGCCTGGTTACTATGAAGAAGTAGGCAAAATCATTAAGCAAGCTCGTGAGTTGGGTATTACGGCTTCCTTTGTAGGCGGAGACGGCTGGGATTCTCCCAAGTTGGCTGAAATCGGCGGCGCGGCTGCCCTGAATAATACGTATTTCACCAACCACTACTCGGTAGAGGATAAGAGCCCTAAATCCCGCTCTTTCGTAGAAGCGTACCAGAAAGAATATGGTCAATTGCCGGATGCTATGGCTGTTCTTGGTTATGACGCCGCTTATGCGTTGGTTGATGCAATCAAGCGCGCCGGCAGTGCAGAACCGCAGAAAATCCGCGACGCTTTGGCCGCTACGAAAAACTTCCCCGCTGTTACCGGCGATCTGACTTTAAACGAAAAGCATGACGCTGTGAAGAGCGCTGTTATCATCGAGATGAAAGACGGCAAACAGGTTTATCGCGAAACCATCAAACCGTAATTCTCCTCTCGTTTCCAATCGGTAGAGCCTCCGAATCCGCTAGCATGGATTTTGGAAATAAGAAACCGGCGTCACAAAATCGTGATGCCGGTTTCTTGTTCCGTATTGCTAGTTTTATGGACTCCTTCGTATCCTCCGATTACTCCGATTCTCTTGTTCGTATGCGTCGACTGTTTCGCCGTTCTTCATATAAGGACAGCAAATCAGTAGGTTCGTCGTTCTTAGATATCCAGTCAGGTTCGGCTTCCTTGCATTTGGTTACTGCCGCCTGCAGGTCGTAGAAAACTTCCCATTTCGCCTTGACTAAAGCCGGGCCGGTCAGGCGCAGCAAGTAGGCCGGATGGTAGGTGGCAATGGCCGGAATGCCGTATTTGGTTTCGAACCATTGGCCGCGGTCTTTGGTAATGCGGCCGTGGGGATCCTTTAGATACTTTAAGGCTACGCTGCCTAGGGCGACAATTATTTTTGGCTGTATCAGGCTGAGCTCTTCATCCAACCAGCGGCTAGCGCAAAAAGCTCCTTCTTCGACAGTAGGAGTGCGATTGCCTTTGGGGCGGCACTTGAGGACATTGGTGGTGTAGATGCAATTACGGGTGACTCCTACGCTCCAGAGCGCCTTATCTAAGAGCTTGCCTGAAGGGCCTACTAAGGGCACTCCATACTCATCCTCGACGCCGCCGGGGCCTTCGCCCACAATGGCTAGCGGACTGGTAATGCTGCCATTGCAGGAAGTAGGGCCGATGGCATCTTTACAGAGAGGGCAAGCGTTGCATTGCAGCAAAGCCTTCTCTAAATTTTCGTGGCTGGGAAAAGACATGAGATCACCTCATAGTAAAATTGTTATTATCTCTTAACTTCGACCATATCCCTGGTTTTCCTTTACAAAGGAAAGAACATTATTGTAAAATGGGAAAGTACATAGCAAGCAAAAATAGCCACTTCCGCTGAGGAAGGATGCGTTTCGGCACTCTCAGGCGGGGGTGTCATTTTGCTGTCAGGAGGTTCAGCTGTCATGTTGGATATGAAATTTGTGCGGGAAAATCCCGAAGCGGTGCTGGCAGGATTGCAAAAAAGAGGCAGTGCCTTAACTCTTGATGATTTCTTGGCCTTGGAGAAAAAACGCCGGGAAGTTTTGACGGAAGTGGAAGCGTTGAAAAGCCGGCGCAATACGGTCTCGCAAGAGATTAGCCGACTGAAAAAAGCCAAAGAGGATGCTGAGGCTTTGATTTTGGAAATGCGCAGCGTCGGGGAGAAAATCTCTGAACTCGATGAGACGGTGCGTCAGGTAGAGGCGGAGCTGAAGGAGATTCTCCTCAGCATTCCTAATTTGCCCCATGCTTCCGTGCCTGTGGGCCGGGATGAGGCGGATAATCCGGAATTGCGGCGTGTAGGCGAAGTTCCTTCTTTTTCCTTTGAGCCCAAAGCCCATTGGGATTTAGGTGAAGAGCTGGGAATTTTGGACTTTGAACGCGGCGCCAAAGTGACGGGAGCCCGGTTTACGTTTTACCGGGGCTTGGGAGCGCGGTTGGAGCGGGCTTTGATTAATTTCATGCTGGACGTGCACACCCGTGAACACGGCTACACCGAATTTTTCCCTCCTTTTATCGCGAACAAGGACAGCATGACCGGTACCGGGCAGCTGCCAAAATTTGCTGAAGACATGTTTAAGCTGGAAGGCTTGGACTATTACTTGATTCCGACAGCGGAAGTACCGATTACGAATTTGCATCGCGGCGAAATTTTAGATGCCAAGGATCTGCCTAGGTATTACACTGCTTATAGCGCCTGCTTCCGTGCAGAAGCTGGTTCGGCCGGCAGGGATACCCGGGGCATCATCCGGCAGCATCAGTTTAATAAAGTGGAAATGGTTAAATTCTGCCTGCCCGAAAATTCCTATGACGAACTGGAAAAATTGGTGGGAAATGCCGAACGTATACTGCAACTGCTGGAACTGCCTTATCGGGTAATTACTCTTTGCAGCGGCGATATTGGCTTTTCTTCCGCCAAAACCTATGATTTGGAAGTATGGCTGCCCAGCTTTAACACATACCGGGAAATTTCCTCCTGTTCCAATTTTGAGGATTTCCAGGCGCGCCGGGCGGACATCAAATTCCGCCGGGACGCGAAGTCCAAACCAGAGTATGTGCATACTCTGAACGGTTCCGGTCTGGCTATTGGCCGGACCGTGGCAGCTATCCTCGAAAACTACCAGCAGGCCGACGGCTCGGTCGTAGTGCCGAAGGTACTGCGCGCCTTTATGGGTGTAGATGTGATTCGGCCTTAAACGCAAAAAACGCTTCGCACAGTATGTGCGGAGCGTTTTTCGCTTATTCCCGGAAAAATTCTTTTTCCCAAGAGATCGCGGACAAGTAATTGGGGGCTAGCTGGCTTGAAGGCAGGTGGAGTTGGCGACTGTGCTGCAATACTTGAGGCCAGTCGCCTTTTTCGTAAGCAATAACCAGGTCCAGCAGCAGGCGCAGCGTATTTGGCTGCCCCAGTAAAGCTTGGCAGACTTCGTCTGGAATCGGCAGGTAGGAGAGAATCTCTTTGATTGGCCGTCCTAAAAACGCGTCTAAAAGTGAAAATAAGCCAGTAAAGAAGAAATAATCAGGAGGCATAGAAGTTGAAAGGTGTGCAGCTAACAGCTCGCAATGCCGCCCGCGGATAACGGCGAGATGCAAAAGCTCTGGAGGTTGCTCGCTGCTGAGATTGCGCAAGGTTACTAAGGCAATCCATTTGGATAGTTCCCGTTGTCCCAACAGAGCCGCAGCATGGCGAATAGACTGGACAGGCGAGTGAAAGCCGAAAAAAGCAGAATTGGCGTATTTTAGCAATTGGTAGGATAAGGCCATGTCCCGTTTGACAATGGCTTCAAAGCGATGGACATTGACAATGCGAGAGTGAAGCTCGCGAGAAAGGTATAAGTGATGGGCGCTGACAATGGGAATCTCCTTTTGCGAAAGAATCGTTGGTTTGCTGAAAAAGTAACCTTGAAAAAAAGTATACCCTTGAGCGCGGGCCTGTAAAAATTCATCTTTAGTTTCTATTTTCTCTGCTAAGAAACGTGGATGGTAGATGCCATGTCGATAGAGAAAATTTTTGGTTTGCAAACTTTTGGCGTCGCGAAAATCTACCTTAATAATATCAGCCATAGTAGCCAGTGGCAGCCATTCCGGCGACGGGATGAAATCATCAAGCACCAGCCAATAACCGTCTTTTTTTAACTGCGCGCAAGCATCGATGACTTCCTGGCTGGGAGAAACCGTTTCTAAAATTTCGACAGCCAATACGTCCGGCGGCAAGAGTTGCGGAATTTGCTGCTGAAGCAAGGAGTCACTAAAATTAACGAAAGCTCGTTTGCCTTCAGTAATTGTATCAATGCCCATTTGCAAGAAGACATTAACTAGCACTTCTTTGGTCGCTTGATTATCGTCAACATACTCGGCTTGGTTGAGCTCACTGTTGCGAAAAAGAAGCTCATAAGCGACCACTTGCGAGTGAGTATTGAAAATCGGTTGTCTGGCTACAAATATGTCCATAGTTTATCCTCGTTGCAGCAGAGGCTGCTTAGTGAGTATTACTGTCGGTAAAATGGAGAGGCGGAATAAAGCGTAAGGGACGGACTACATGGTTTCCCTGCAGGTCCAGTACTTCTTTTTCCGGGGTTTGTACAACAAGCGAGCGCGTGCCGGTCAATTCCCAAAAAAGAAGCTGTGCAAAACGGCCGTCGGTCAGTTCCAACCATTCTCCGGCCAGATGATTCTGCATGAGCTTTAGAAAAGCTTGCCCACAGTGCGTATCTAGTTGGCCGGAGAGAATCGAGCTTTGGATTTCATCTAAGGCTACAAACGCACTGTGTTGTGTTCCGTAGCTTTTTTGTGAGGTCATGGCGTCATATACATCGGCTAAGGCAATAATTTTGGCGAAAACATGCGTTTTGTCACTCTTGGTATGCAGCGGATAGCCGCTACCGTCCAAACGTTCATGGTGTTGCAGCACGCCCATGAGAATTGGCAAATCATAATCACGCTGCTTTTGTAAAAAGCGGAAACCCAAAAGCGAGTGCAAACGGACTTTTTCTTTCTCATCTTCCGACAAGGGTTGCTGTTTGCCCAACACTTCCAGAGAAACGCGCAATTTTCCTACGTCGTGCAGCAGTGCGGAAAGCGTTAACGCCTGTAGGCGATCTTCGGAAAACTCGCACTGTTTGCCAATCAACGCCGACAAGAGTGAAACATGCAGCGTGTGGTGGAAAATATAAGGCGCATGGCGAGCATGCAAGTGCAGACAGCGCAGCACCTGTACCGGGGAAGCGGTTAAGGCAAGGATATCACCAGCTAAGGAATCTAGGAGTTCTCTCTCTAGACGGCCGTGTAAACGGACTGCAGAAAAAATATGTTTAATTTCTTCAAGCAAACGGCGATAATGCATGCTTAATTCGCTCTGTGGAGATTGACTCCAAAAGGCATCCCAAAGCATTTGGAAAGGCGCCGGCGATGTAATGGGTTCTTTTCGCTCTGGTACTATTTCCATAGGCGGTTCTTCTATTTCCGAGGGAAAATCGAAGGTTTCTGCAACTGTTGCTTCTTCTTCAGTTGCCAACTCGTCCGTAACCAGGTTTGACGGCCGATCTTCCCAAATGGTAACCTGCATGATGAGCAGATTTTGCAGCAGGGAAATGTGCTTGGCCGATAAAACCACGCCTTGGCTGAGCAGCATTTTCCCGTTGAAGTCATAGACCGGCGAAGCCAGGCGCATACCAGATTGGAGGTTTGATATATCACAGATCTTAGCTTGATAGGGGTGCATGCACGGCGCCTCCTTTAGAGTGGGACTTTTTTCAATATGATATAATCAAGTATACTGTTATTTTATCAAAATTGCGAATAAATGTCGCGTGCAACCTTGAAACTGTACGAAAATTGGAGGAAAGTCATGGCGTGGAGTGTTGGGTTGGCCTGGCAAGTGTTAGTAGGCTTATCTTGGGCTTTGTGGGGGCGCTGGCGACAGCAGCCTCGGTTGGTCCGGCCGCTTATGCTTTTTTTGGCAAGCTGCGGCGTTGCCGTTGAGATAGCTGCTTATAGCTTGTGGGAAGCATGGCCGGCTGCTGAAGAGAGTATCTGGATAGTATGCTATTTTTTGGCAGCTGCTATAGGGAAGCGGCTGCCGGCAATGGCTTGGTGGCTGGCTTTAGGGGGAGGACTTTGGGGGATGTTTTTACTGGGCGGTCAGGTTGTGGCGCTGGCTTCTTTACCTGGGGCTCCTGCATCAGCGGTGGTTTGGCTGAGCTTCTTTGGCAGCGCCTTTGGCGGCGGAGCGCTTTTGTATGCAGCGTTGTCGGCGCAGTGGCAAGAAGAAATGCATTTGGGAGTACTGAATGTTTTGGCGCTAGGTGTTTTAGCGATGTCAGTCTTAACAGGCAGCCAGTTGTGGTTAATTATAAATGGGTCACTTTCACTGCAGTCGTGCCTGGCCTTTGGCGGGCTTATTTATAGCGGGGTCGTGCAGCCTCTGAAATGGCTGCAACAGCCGGGTTTGCCGCGGAAAAAATTACTTTGGCTGGTCTTTTTTCTCTTTGTTTTTTGTACATGGTGGTTACGTAATGAGTATTATTTTCATTGACAGTACTTGAAGTTATTTCGTATAATAATGGTAGGGATTAATGATAATTAATTTCAATGGTTTTGCAAACGTGGCCAAAGCCTGTTTGCCTTTTTTTACCCATTTGTATGATAATGATAATCGAGATCATGGAGGGGCATCATGACATTAGATCAAGTACAACGAGGACAAAAAATACGAATTTTAGCCATCCCTCAAGAAGAAATACGAGCGCAAGCCATCCGTTTTGGCATCTCTATTGGCGCCGAGGTAGAATGTGCGGAAAAAATTATGGCCGGACCCATTGTGCTTGCCAAAGGAAAACAAGAAATTGCTATTGGTCGCCGCTTGGCGGAAAATATTAAAATTGCTTTAGCCTAGCTAGAAAAGGAGACAGCCGACATGTCTTGTCATAACAAGAGCTGCTGCTACGAAAAGAAAAATAACGCCTCAGGACAAAAACATTGTGGGCTGGGACACGCTTCCTTAGAGGGCGTGGTGCCGTCAGGAGCCAGGAAAATTGTACTTGTAGGCAATCCCAATGTTGGAAAATCTGTATTCTTCAATTATCTGACCGGGCTGTATGTGGATGTATCGAACTTTCCCGGTACGACGGTAGATATTTCTCATGGCAAACTGGGAGAAGATGTTGTGATTGACACTCCTGGAGTGTATGGCATTTCGTCTTTTAATGATGAAGAGCGCGTGGCCAGAGATGTGATTCTTTCGGCTGATTTGATTGTTAACGTGGTGGATGCGGTTCACTTGGAGCGGGATTTGTTTTTGACGCTGCAGGTGATTGATACAGGTATTCCCGTGCTGGTAGCCCTAAATATGGTGGATGACGCCGTGCAAAAGGGCATTCGGGTGGATGCTCACCTCTTAGAGCACCTGCTGGGAGTGCCGGTTGTTTCCA
>CAZKCR010000018.1:0-15143 GCA_964551055.1 uncultured Anaeromusa sp.
AAAGACAGCACATCCACTTGGCTGCGCCATTGCTTGATTTTTTCTTTTTGCGCCACTCCAAAACGCTGCTCTTCATCAATAACAAGCAGCCCCAAATCTTTAAAGCGTACATCGGCGGTCAGCATACGATGCGTACCTACCAATACATCCACCTTGCCTGCGGCCACATCCTCCAAGGTTTTGCGGATTTCTTTGGCGCTGCGAAACCGACTGACAACGCCTGTAGCCACGCCAAAGCCAGCAAAGCGAGAGCTCAAGGTTTGATAATGCTGCTGTGCCAGCACCGTAGTTGGCACCAGCATGGCTACTTGCTTACCGCTCATCACGGCTTTAAAAGCCGCACGCACCGCCACTTCGGTCTTGCCAAAGCCCACATCGCCGCAAAGAAGTCGGTCCATCGGCCGGGCTTTCTCCATATCCGCTTTAATTTCCTCCAACGCCTGCAATTGGTCCGGCGTTTCCTCATACGGAAAGGATTCTTCAAACTCTCGCTGCCACGGCGTATCCGCCTCAAAAGCAAAGCCAGGCTCCTCTTGGCGCGCCGCATATAAAGCCACAAGTTCTTGCGCTAGATCGGCCACCGCCGCCTGCGTCCGACTGCGCACTCGCTGCCAATCCTTGCCGCCCATACGGCTGAGTTTGGGCGCTTCGCCATCCTGTCCTATATACTTCTGCAGCAGTCCTACCTGATCCGTAGGCAAATACAGCTTATCGTCACCAGTGTAACGAATAAGCAGATAATCCTTACGCACACCGCCTATATCTAAGGTTTCTACGCCAGCATAGCGTCCAATGCCGTGACTGGCGTGAACCACATAATCCCCAACCCGTATATCTCGAAAATAACGGATTTTTTCGCCTTGTGTTTTGACGCGGCGTTGCTTTTTCTTATGACGTCCCAGCAAATCCTGCTCAGCAAGAACAACCATTTTAGCCTGAACCCACTCAAAGCCAGCGGCAATTTCCCCAAGCAACAGACGCACGCTGCCGGAAGCCGCGTCTCTGGACACGCCTTGTCCTCGAGCCGCCAAGGCCTGTTGCATGGCCTCCAACCGTTCTTCGCTGCCAGCTAACAGCACAGTTACCGCGCCGCGCGCCTCCTGCGCGCGCAATTCCTGTGTTAAAAGTTCAAATTGCCCATGAAAGGGCATAACCCCTTTGGCGGCAATACTGAGAATATCCTGTGCTTCCGTATGCGCCACATGTTGCAGCATCAACGACCAAAATTGCACCGCTTGCGAACGACTTGCTTCCGCAATTTTCCCCCAGGGCAACGCTGCAGGCCATTCTTCAAGCAAAGCGTGCGCCGCTTCCCGCAAACGCGCCGGGTCGTCAAAAACAACCGCACCGCCACGGACGTAGGATAATAAGCACTGTGTCCCTTGCGCTTCCTCCTGGGCGGGGAGAATATCCACCTGTTCCAGCCGTTCTAAAGAACGCTGCGTTTCCGGATCAAAGGAACGTAACAAATCAATTTCGTCGTCAAAAAATTCAAGGCGCACAGCTGCCGGCAACTGCAGCGGAAAAACGTCAATAACGCCGCCGCGCACGCTGAATTGCCCCCGACTGTCAACGGCATCTACTCTCTCATAGCCGCAGCGGACCAATTCCGTCAATAACATTTCTCGTTCCCAGGTGGCGCCGTTTTTTAAAGTCAGACGTCGCCCCAGCAACTCTTGCCGAGAACAGACTCCCTGCGCAACCGCTTCGATGGTTGTCAGGTACAATGCAGCTTCGCCTCTGGCCAGAGCGCTTAGCGCCTCCATGCGAACTGCAGTTCTCTCCCGACTGCGCGCCGTAAGAGCAAAGGAAACTTCCGGCAACGCCGGCAGCTCATATATCGTTAAACTTGGCAGCCATAAAGCCATTTCTCGACGATATTCCTCTAGGTGAGCATCATCCACCGCTACCACCACGACCGACTGCAGTTTTTCCGCCAAAGAAGCCGCCAAGAGGAATGGTTTTTGACTGCCTGTCAGACCGTATACCCAAGCTGCCCGCCCAGGCTTTTGCATCAGGCGTATCGCCTCGGCGCAAGCGGCATCGGCCTGCACCAACGAAAGTAACTCCCTCATCGTATATATCTCCTATGAAACATGTCAATGCTACTTATAAAACCCTTTCGCGTCTTTCGTGTATTTCGCGGTTCGTTATCAACGTTCCTCCAATTTATGATTCAACCGCGAAAATCGCGAAACGCACGAAAATGGATTTGTCGTTCTGATTCTAATAAATTCTTAATATATACAAAAGGACGGCTTGCGCCGCCCTTTCATCAAAAATCCTTTAAACGTTCTAATCAAGTCCGTTTAAAAATCATGCTCTTCCGATCTAGCTTATGAATAGCGTCAACAAAACGGACAGTTCCCGATTTATAGCGCATTACGATAGAGTGCGTCCGCACGCCGCCGCCGAAATAATGCACCGGATTCAGCATATCCCCTTGCGTAATAGCCGTAGCTGCAAAAATCGCGTCCTCCCCATGCACCAAATCGTCAATGGTCAACACCTTGTTAATGTCACCAATGCCCATTTTCTTCGCCCGAGCGACTTCACAGTCATCCGAAGGAAGCAGACGGCCTTGCATATCTCCGCCCAGACATTTAAGAGCTGCAGCAGCAATAACGCCTTCCGGCGCGCCGCCAGACCCTACTAACATATGAATGCCGGAGCCTTCGATACCTACATTGATAACCGGCGATACATCGCCGTCGGTAATCAGCTTGATTCGCGCCCCAGCGTCACGTACATCCTTGATCAAGCGGCTGTGACGATCGCGATCCAAAATAACAACCGTCAAGTCTTCAACCTTGCGCGACAAAGCGGAAGCAACGGCTTTCAAGTTTTCTTTGACCGGAGCATCGATATGAATTTTGCCAGCCGCCTTAGGTCCAACAGCAATTTTGTCCATATACATATCCGGCGCATGCAGCAACCCGCCTTGCGGAGCAACCGCCAGCACCGCAATAGCTCCTGGCATCCCTTTCGCCACCAAGTTGGTCCCTTCCAGCGGATCCACGGCAATGTCTACCGCCATACCGCCAGCGCCAACCTTCTCTCCAATATACAACATTGGCGCTTCATCCATTTCCCCTTCGCCAATGACAACCGTGCCGCTGATGTTGACAGAGTCGAACATCGTCCGCATAGCATCCACCGCCGCCTGGTCGGCAGCAATTTTGTCTCCTTTGCCCATAAGTCGCCCACAGGCAATAGCCGCCGCTTCTGTAACCCTTACAAATTCTAATGATAACTCACGATCCATTTTGTCTGAAAACCTCCTGTTTTTTCTTTATTCAAACCAACTTGCGGAAAATTACTCTTATAACTCTCCTAGGGAGCCGATGTTCCACCGGCTCCCTAGGTCCATGAGAACAGGGCCGTCATAATGACTGGCCCTGAGCGCTGTAACTACTTTGCTTTATTCCAATCGGCAAGAAAAGCTGCCAATCCTTTATCAGTCAGCGGATGTTTTGTCATACCCTGCAGCACTTTGTAAGGTATTGTGGCGATATGCGCCCCTGCCAAAGCCGCCTGTGTCACATGCAAAGGATGACGAATGCTGGCGGCAATAACCTCAGTGGTAAAGCCGTGGAGTTCATAAATCTGTACAATCTCTTGCACCAAGGCCATTCCATCATAACCAATGTCATCCAAGCGCCCCACAAAGGGACTGACATAGCGCGCGCCGGCTTTAGCCGCAAGCAAGGCCTGATTAGAGGAAAACACCAAGGTCACATTGGTCTCAATACCTTCGGACGAGAGCTGTTTGACAGCCTTCAAACCTTCAGGAGTCATAGGAATTTTCACGACCAAGCTGGAAAACAGTTTCGCCAAGGCGCGTCCTTCTTGTACCATGCCTTCCCAATCTGTCGCGATAACTTCGCCATTGACTGGTCCGGGAACAAGTTCAGCAATCTCCTGCAAAACCGTATTTAAATCCCGCCCTTCTTTGACAATCAATGAAGGATTTGTGGTTACGCCGTCAATAACGCCCCATTCCGCCGCTGCACGGATTTCCTCCACATTGGCCGTGTCCAAAAACAGCTTCATCGCCATTCCTCCTCTATTCGTTTCATCCTCCCGCCGACAGTCTCGCCGGTTAAGAATGGAAATACGCATAAGAAGCTGAATACAGCTCAATTTCCCGCAACTGAGCGGCCTTGGTCAAATCTCGTTCGTTACGAGCAGGAACCAAGTGCTTAGCACCGCAAGAGCGGCAGGACAACAATACGCCGCTATCGAGCACTTCCGCCGCTAATTGCGGCTGGCGGCAAGCACAAGAAATTTCCCCTTGCGCCGCCAAGTCGTGAACCATATTCAACACTTCCAAAAGGACCTGCGGATCCTCTATCGCCTCTCCGTCCTCTTCCCGCTGCAGACATTGGCAAACCTGACGATGACGCAGTTGTTGCTCTCGGAGCAAATCCGGACGGCCTATTAAACCTAGTTCCAAGGTATGATTCGGACAATAGAGCCGATGCCTTTCGGCTTGCCAAAATTGATGCGGAGTAAAACAAAGAAGATGATCCTGTTGACACAACAGACATGGCAACCGCAATAATGGCTGGCTGTGCGACGTAGCCAAGATCTCCCCTTGCCATTGGCCGCAATGACAATATAATTGCCGCCGTTCATGGCTTAAGGAAAATCGAGACAAGTCATGCAGCTCCAGTTTGCCGCACCGTTGACAAAATAACGCCAACGACGTCCAGGTCCGAGCAACCATCTCCACTCCTCCTTTTATTACTAGGTTCGCCAGCGGAGAAAAAAATCCTGCCCGGACATACACGCTTTTGAAATAAGGAAGCCGTCACCCCCTGACCAAACCCTTGAGCAGCCGCAAGCCAGCTACCGCTTTGCGCAACCAAGGCTGATGATACACAGTCAACGTATATGCCGCCTGCGGATCATCCCAAACAAACGCCAGAGAATTATCCGCATTAGGCAAATTCCAAGTCGCGCTTATGATTTCGCCATTTTTGCGAACTTCCGCCCGAAAAGCCTGTTCACGAAGATACAAGGGAATTTTGACACTGACCGCCTGAGGCCGCTCCCCTGAAACGGACAAGTCACGCCCTAAAAGTTCTACCTCATAGCGACTGCTCAACCAGCCCTGTTCCAGGCGCTTGCCGTACAAGGCTGTCGCTTCCAGCTTCTCTTCGTCCAAGAAAGCTCGCACCAATTGACTGGCCGTCCCGAAACGCAACACCCCTTGCTGTACATAACGCTGTTTCAGATAAGCCAGATGCGCGTCAAGGGCGGCAAACTGGCCGCCGGACAAGCTGCGCCAGTCGCCATCTCCTTGCATAAACATAGCATGCGTAAAACCAATAATGCCGTGCACCCCTGGAACAACAGCGCCATTGCGCACAAAAGCCGCCATACCTGCATCCGCTTTGGCGTTCATCACTGCCGCCGTCTGCTGATCATAAAAAATAGGCGGTTGCGGTGTAGGACGCAGTTCAACCACTCCTGTTTCTCCCGCATTATTGGCAGCACGACCAATATCTGTTTTCGCCGCCAAATACAATTCACCGCCGTATGCTGCAGAAGTTTCTTGCCCGACATTGCCAGCAGCGTCACTGGAGCCCCATAAACCTAAGAGTCGAAACACTTCACTGCTCATCGCTTGCGCCTCAACGCTGGCGCCAAAATCAAACGATCCGGCCCTTGCCGTCAACAACTGCCCTTGGGGTGAATCGGCGGCCAATTCATCCACAATCCGCTGATATGCATACAAACTACCCAGCCTGCTGCCACGGTTTCCATAGTCTCCAAAACTCCCCAACGAATGCGCCCAGCCATGCCGCAAATGATTGGCCCAAAGACCATCGGCTGCAGCATAGTATGACAATACATTACCAGGTATGTAGGGATCATAATCGGTATGCATATGCACGCCATATTCATGCCCTTTGGTGCTTTCCTGACGTACAGAATGCTCAATATTAGCCACAACTTCCTGCCATTGCTTTGTTGCCGACTGAGTTTGCGCCCATTGAGCCGCAGCTACCGCAGGCCAAGCGATATAATGAGTCCAGAAAGCGCCATGGCGCTCTGCGATGGCGTTAAGTGTCTCCGCTTTCTGCACCATCTGCACTTGGTATTCTTCCGGATTGAGCCAACCATCCTGATTGCCCCAAGCCTTGGTATAGCCAGCGCCGTCAATGGGCTCCAAATCTTCAGTCATCACATAATAAACGCTTCCAGGCCGGGATGCCGCCACAGAAACAGCAGTCTGCGCCTTTGCTTCCCCATTAAGAGACAACTGCAGCTGCCAAGGTTGGCCAAAGTTAACACGCTCGGCGCGGCGTCCCTCTAAAATCCAATCTAACTCAACCGCCTGCCCCGGAACCAAGCGCACATGCCGCACCCGTTCGCCTTGTACCGTCACTCCATATCCTTGCGGTTCCGCTACAGTCGCAGTTATTTCCACATCTGGCTGCAACCCGTTATACTGCAAACGAGTACGCCAGTGAACTTCTTCCCCTTGGCGCACCGCGAGCGCTCGGGGCGCAGAAACAGTTACTGCTGCTACTGGCTGCGCCTCCAGAGAAAAGCGACTTACCAATACATGCTGCCCTTCGCCAACTTCCAGCACCCATCGGTAGCGATTAGCCGCACTAAGCGATTGCCCCGGAAAAAATTCACGCCAAAGTTGCTGCACCCCATAACGAGCCTCTACCCAATCCGCCTCGTAGTTGCTCCGATAACGAGCGTCTACCCAGCGCTGCTCCTTGGTTGCCGTTGGCCACTCGCCAGTATAAACCCACCCCACGCTGCGCTTCACCTGTCCGTCAAGACCCAACTCCTCCAAAAGCAGCCGCCCAGTGCCTTGGGTCGAGCGCCAAAGAAAGCGGCTATCCGCCACCACATCTGGGGCAGCTCCAGCCTCCAGATAGTAGCGTACCCTGCCTGCGCCGCCAGCGGCAATATCCACGCCGCCTTCTTGAGGCAACGCACCGCCTTGCACACGGCGAACCAAATTGCCGCTGCCAGTTTCGCTAACTCCGCCAGCAATCTCTCCGCCTTGTTCCTGCAGCGGCGCCACTATTGCAGGCATCTTGAGACCGCAGCCAGCTAAGACGGCCAACAAAGCAATTCCTGCCAGCAAGCTCCTAATTTTCATCTCACGCCACCTCAGTAGGCCGCCGGCAATGCCATAGGCGCCAACACCGGAGCCGTCTTAGGCGCCGTCCCCAGAGCCTGCCAAACAGCTTGCTGCACTAAACTGCTCACACTCGTCCTACCAAAAAGCGCGTCCCACGGAGAAGTCTGGCCCATCTCCCGAATAATAGGACGTTCGGGCAAGCCTAATTTGTCGACCGTTCCGTCAATAGCATCATATAGATTACCCATTTCATCCACCAAACCACTTGCCAGCGCTTGCCGTCCAGTGTAAATGCGTCCGTCCGCTAACAAACGCACCTGTTCCGGCGGTAACTTCCGGCCCTCAGCTACTACGGCTACAAACTGCTCGTACATATCGTTCACCATGGCCTGGAGCAACGCTTTTTCGGTTGCTGTCATCGCCCGATCCGGCGAAAGAATGTCCTTATGCGGCCCGCTTTGAATGCGTTCATTACGAATGCCGATTTTTTGATACAGCTCTTCCCAATTTGCATAAGGCATATATACGCCAATACTGCCGGTAATGGTTGACGGATTGGCGTATACCCGTTCCGTACACGCCGCCAGCCAGTACCCGCCGGAAGCCGCTATATCTCCCATAGACGACACTACCGGCTTGCCAGCGGCCCTAACCTTCAAAATTTCTTCGCCCAGTTCCTGGGATGCCGTGGCACTGCCTCCCGGACTGTTAATACGCAATACAATGGCTTTGACTGCTTCGTCATCGCGCGCTTCATGCAGTTGACGAATAATGCCGTCCACGCCGCCATTTTCTCCCCAAAGACCGCTTTGACCGCGCCCGCCCAAAATGACTCCTTCCACATGAATCACCGCAATCTGCGGCTCCGTTTTTCCCGGAGACCATTTCCACCAGCCGACAAGAATCACGATGACCAGCAAAGCCAGCCACCAACGTTTCTTCTTCATACATTTCTCCCCCTCACAACCAGCTCTGTTCTCAACATTTCGCGCAGCAACACCATTTTCCTGCTGCAATGCCAAAAGCCGCCCCGAAGGGCGGCTCAATCTTATTTGCCGGCTTGATATTTTACAGCGGCTTTTACAAAATCCCGGAACAACGGATGCGGATTGGTCGGGCGGGACTTAAATTCCGGATGGAATTGAGTTCCCACAAACCAAGGATGCACATCCCGGCTTAATTCCACAATTTCCACTAGCCGACCGTTAGGCAGAGTGCCGCCCAAAACCAGGCCGCCTTGTGTCAGTTGCTCGCGGTAAGCATTGTTAAATTCAAAGCGATGGCGATGACGCTCATAAATCAATTCTTCTTGATAAGCCGCCTGCGTCAAGGTATTTTCCATGACCTTGCAAGGATATACGCCAAGACGCATAGTACCGCCTTTTTCTTCTACATCCACCTGGTCCGGCATCAAATCAATAACCGGATACGGCGTTTCCGGTGCAAACTCTGTGCTATGAGCGCCGACAAATCCCATGACATTACGAGCAAACTCAATCACCGCGGTCTGCATACCCAGACATAGCCCAAAATACGGAATTTTATTTTCTCGCGCATAGCGGATGGCTTCGATCTTGCCTTCTACACCACGATCCCCAAAGCCGCCGGGCACCAAAATACCGTCAACATCGGCAAAAACATCAGCCAAATCCGTACCAGGAGCTTCAATCTCCTCGGCATTAACCCAGCGAATATCAATAGCGGCTGAATTGGCAATTCCTGCATGACGCAATGCTTCGGAAACGCTCATATAAGCATCCTGCAGCGCTACATACTTGCCTACCATCGCAATCGTCACCTTTTGCGTTGGGTTCATAATTTTTTCCACCATAGAAGTCCATTCCGTCAGATCCGCCTCGCCGGCTTGCAGCTTGAGCTTTTCCATGACAATACGGTCCAGACCTTCCTCATGCATCATGAGAGGTACTTGATAAATGCTGGCGGCATTACGGTTTTGAATAACGGCGTTGACATCAATATCACAGAACAAAGCCAGCTTATCCTTCATATCCTGAGAAATCTCATGCTCGGTACGACAGACGATAATATCCGGATGAATGCCGATGCTGCGAAGTTCTTTAACGCTATGCTGCGTTGGCTTCGTCTTAAGCTCCCCTGCCGCCGAAATGTACGGCACCAGAGTTACATGAATATACAAAACCTCATCACGGCCCACTTCTTTTTTCACTTGCCGGATGGCTTCCAAGAAAGGCAGACTTTCAATATCGCCGACAGTACCGCCGATTTCCGTAATGACCACATCCGCATTGTCCTCACGGCCAACACGATAGATACGCTCTTTGATTTCATTGGTGATATGCGGAATTACCTGTACGGTGCTCCCCAGATAATCACCTTTGCGCTCTTTGTTAATCACCGACAAATATACCTTGCCAGCAGTAACATTGGAACTCTTGCTCAGATTAATATCAATAAAACGTTCATAGTGACCGAGATCCAGATCGGTTTCGCCTCCATCTTCGGTGACGAACACTTCCCCATGCTGATACGGGCTCATTGTGCCAGGGTCGATGTTGATATACGGATCGAATTTCTGAATGGTCACCTTCAAGCCGCGACTCTTCAGCAAACGCCCTAAGGATGCAGCGGTGATGCCTTTCCCCAGGGATGAGACGACCCCACCGGTAACAAAGATGAATTTGGCCATGCTGGTATCCTCCTACTCGTTCTAAAAACTGTCCTCCATTATAGCACGCACGCTGGCACTCTGCCAGCTGAAAAACTGATTTTCTTTACATTTTTTCCGGAGCCTCTACGCCAAGGATGCCCAAAGCGCGCCGCAGCACCTGCTGCGTTGCTGTAACCAAGCCCAAGCGAGCTAGCTGTACGTCAGGCTCCGCACCGATGATGCGGCACTGATTATAAAAAGAATGGAACAAACTTGCCACTTCATGCACATAGCGGGCAATGCGGTGCGGCGCCCGCTCCCGCGCCGCCTGATCGATTTCCTCGGCAAAATCTCCCAGCTTTTTGATCAGCTCCATCTCCGCTTCCTCTCGCAGCGCCTGCAACGGCAACGTATCGAGGGCCTTCATTACAATGCCAGCCTCTGCGGTTTGGCGGAAAATGCTGCAAATCCGCGCATGCGCGTACTGCACATAATACACGGGATTTTCATTGGACCGGGACCGCGCTAAATCAATGTCAAAATCCAGTTGGCTGTCAATGGAACGCATAATAAAGAAATAACGCGCTGCATCCCGACCAACTTCTTCCATCAATTCATCCAAAGTCACACTTTGACCGGTCCTCTTAGACATCTTTACCAGTTCGCCGTCCCGATACAAGCTGACCATCTGTAAAATCAAAACTTCCAAACGCTCCGCTTCATAGCCAAGAGCCGCCATGGAAGCCTTCACCCGGCAGATATAGCCGTGATGATCGGCGCCCCAAATATTGATGATTTTATCGAAACCGCGCTCCGCTTTATTACGATGATAAGCAATGTCCGCCGCCAAATACGTAGGCACGCCGTTGTCCCGAATAATAACCCTGTCCTTATCGTCGCCATAGGCAGTGGATTTCAGCCATAAAGCCCCGTCTTTTTCATAGGCCTGGCCTTTATCCTTCAAGATAGCGCAAGCCTCATCAACAGCGCCGCTTTGATGCAAAGTACGTTCGCTGAACCATACGTCAAAATGTACATTGAATGCTGCCAAATGATCTTTTAAGATCGCCAATTTTTCCGCCAGCGCCACTTCTTTAAAATGAGCTACGCGTTCCGCTTCGCTCCAGGACAAATATTTGTCGCCGTCGCGATCAAGCAAGCCCTGCGCCGTAGTGATGATGTCCTCGCCGCGATAGCCGTCTTCCGGAAAAGCCACCTCTTGTCCCAGCAATTCCAAATAACGAGCGTTGACAGACGCCGCCAAATTGTCAATCTGATTGCCTGCATCATTGATGTAATATTCCGCCTGCACCTCATAGCCGGCGGCGCGCAGCACATTGACCAGCGCACTGCCGAAAGCGGCGCCTCGTCCATGCCCTACATGCAATAAGCCGGTAGGATTAGCGCTGACAAACTCCACTTGGATTTTTTGACCGTTTCCAGTTTGCGTACAACCGTAGGTATCCCCTTGGGCCAAAATGCCAGCCAGCAGATCATGCACCCATTCCGGCCGCAGATAAAAATTAATAAAACCGGGACCGGCAATCTCACAACGTTCCAACCAGGGACGCTGCAGATACTTTACCAGTGCCTCGGCAACTTTACGCGGATTCGTACGCGCCGTCCGCGCTGTCTGCATGGCAAAATTCGTAGCATAATCTCCAAATTCCTTTTGCGGCGGCACCTCCAGCAGCACCTCCGGCAACGTGTCCGCCTGAAAGTCGCCAGCAGCAATAGCCGCTGCAGCCGCTTCCCGAATGGCGCTTTCTAGCCTTGTCTTAATGTCCACAAATTTGCTCCTCCCGTATCACGACAGACAATTGATTGGTACTTTGCCATTGCCCGTCAATTTCCAAATCATAGGTAATGTCCACCGCGCCGCTTGCCGGGCCAAAAGACCAAGAATATTCCTTCGTCATAATCCCCAAGGACAAGTTGCCATACGGCGTAGCATAGCCGCTTTCCGTACGCTCACCGCGCCGAAATTCCTGTTCCTGCTCCACATCGCCGCGGCGCACTAGAACCGTTCGGTCTTCATATATCTTCAACAAGGTTGTCGTCTGTCCCAAGCCGTCTTCTTCGCGTTCCCGGTACGAAATATAATCGACCCCATTGCGTCGATAATACGTGCCTGCAACCGTCATTTCCTGACATTGCTCTTGGTCGTATACATCCTTTTGACGTCCTGTGACAGTAACAAAAACTCGTTTCATAATGAGTCTCCTTCAAAAATAGGCCCACACGAACTACACCATAATAATCTATTATACTCGAAGTGCGCCTTTTTTGCCAAGCCTGACAAAAAGAAAAAACAGCTGCGTAAAGACACGAGACACAGAACTAATAAAACCGGCTCACGCCGGTTTTATTAAGCAATTTTTAAAATACAGCCTTCAGTTTTTGACTAGTATCCTGCATGGCTTCCACCATATGTACAATCTCTTCCATGGCCTTCGCCTGCTCGCCGGAAATCTCAGCGGATTGATGCACGCCACCGATCACGTCCTCGTTAGCTTTGCGTATTTCCGCCAAAATCTTGTTGATTGTCTCTGTCGCTTCGGCGCTGTTTTGCGCCAATTTTTGCATTTCCTGGGCCACTACGGCAAAGCCTCGACCCACTTCGCCAGCTCGGGCTGCTTCAATAGAGGCGTTTAAAGATAACAACTTGGTCTCACTGGCAATGGCCCGGCTCATGTCCAAAATATGAGCCGTTTCCTTCACCCGCTCCACCGCCGCCTCTGCTAGACTTGATACTTTTTCCGTCGTCGCCGCCAATTCCTGGGAAGAAGCGGAAATCTCCTCCACCGCTGCCGCCGCTTGCTGCGCCTGCGCCGACACTTGCCCCGACATAGCTTCAATTAAATGAATTTGCTGCTGCTGCCGCAACCTCGTGCCAAAAAGCGCAGCCACTACCTTGGCTATAGGTCGCGCTATGGTGAGCTCCCCAGCTACGCCGAAGGTTCCTACCCGTGCACCGTCAAAAACGATAGGATAATTTTGACCTTCTTTCATCTGCCCCTGCGCAGCCTGCTCAGCCGTCACAAAGAATTCATCAATTTCACCAAGCATCATTCTCCTGGCACCGTCATGCACAATTCCATAGCGCGTTTTGGCTGAATCGCCGATAATGACGCCGCCTTCACCGCAAACTACGGTATGACAGCCAGTAGCGCTATAGACAAAATCCGTCAATTCCTGCGCCATTTCGCGTGAAATCTCTAATTTGGCCATATTTCCGCCCCCTGAATCTCAATTACTTATCGTATAAAGACGCCAAGGCTACAGTGGAACTCTGCATTGTTTCCACCATGTTGCTAATGTCTTGCATGGCCTTGGCCTGCTCCCCGGAAATGCCTGCAGATTGATCGACCCCTGCAATTACCCGGTTCAACGCACTTTGAATATCACCCAGAATTCCGTTAATCTGTTCCGTCGCTTCGGCACTGTTTTGCGCCAATTTCTGCATTTCCTGGGCTACTACAGCAAACCCGCGCCCCACTTCACCGGCCCGAGCCGCTTCAATGGAGGCGTTCAAGGACAACAGCTTTGTTTCCGTCGCAATCGCACGACTCATATCAAGAATTTTCGCCGTATTTTTTACCTTATCCATGGATTCGCGCGACAACTGCACCACATTCTCTGTTGTCGAGGCTAACTCTTGCGAAGAAGCGGATATTTCCTCAATAGCAGCCACTGCTTGGTGAATGTCGTCAGAAACACGCTTAGCCATACGCTCCGCTTCACTGCGCCGAAATCCTTCGCGCACCCGGTAGCCAACAACCGTTGCCGCTACAAGAGTCAGCGGTTTCACCACATCAATCGGTCCAGTAATCCCAAAAGTTCCGACACGTTCTCCTTCTATGTCAATCAGACAACTATAACCTTCTTTTACATTGGCATTAGCAGCCGCTTCTTGAGCGGTTACAGCATACTCATGCGCCAACCCTTGCACGATCTTTTGCGCACCTGCATGCACCTTGCCCACGCGAGCACCGCCAAACGTATCCGCGATAATTGCACCTGTTTCATTGCAGATAATCATGTCATAGCCTGTTTTCCCCTTAACAAAGGAAACCAATTCCTGGGCCAGCGATGCCTCGATGCGGAAATTACTCATGCCAGTTCTCTCCTTACTCTTTCTTTTCGTAACAACTTGTATTCTTTATATTTATAAAATTACATATTTATCTTAGTTACACTTCCACATCGTTCCTTACTTTTCCTGCCTCACGAATAAACATAAAAAAGAAAAGCACTTGGCTGCAAATCCTGCTTCCAAGTGCTTCTGCGCATTATTTAGGCACAGCTACATATTTTTCCAATAAAACAACCGGATGATAGGATTCCTTCGCCTTGCGAAGTCCTTCCTCTCCCATGTCTTCCTCACGATTGATGAACGTTACACCCTCCCAAGCTTGTCGACAAAATTCCCAGTTTATGGCCGCATAAAGACCGCGAATTTCGCCATTCGCTTTTTCCACATGGATGACCGCTGTGTCTTCATTAATTTTTTCACCAAAAGAGTACGCCTCCACTTGGCCATTAAGCAAAATAACCCCGCCCACAAAGCTAAGACGTTCCATGTTGCGCAATCCATCCCGTATAGCTTGGCGCTCGCAATCGATGGAGTCACCTTTTTCACAGCCCTTCTGCGCACACCAACGATCAGTAAACTCCTCACAGGCATCCACCAATTCCGGCGTCAATGGAACGTATTCATAGGTCGGATTATTCTTCAAAAATTGGTTCAAATGATTCTTTTTGCCGTGATAACGGCGTCCCGCCAACGTCGCCAAAGACGTCTGCTCATACACATAGTCAAAGTTATCCCGATCAGCCGTTAAATTGAAAAATCCGGGTTTCGCCGCTTCCACCACAGGCATAAGCGACGCTTCAATGCCTCTAATGATAAGCGGATGCCCTGCTTCTTCACAGAAAGCCACCAACGTTTCCAGGGCCGTCGGCATTACCTCATCACGACAAATAGGAGGCAGCACAAAAGCCTCCCCTTCCCACTCAGCGCGCAAAAATAACGCTTCACCAGCTTCCGCCCAGCGAATGCGGCAAACATTGCGCCACATAAACAGATTGGTAAAGTTAAAATGCGCATTATCATAGCGGCGTTGCCCAAAATAAGACTGAAACGTTTCTTTATCGCTTAATAGGATCTCTCTAAATTGTAACATTAGGACCTCTCCTCGTATCAAAACCACTTGATTCCAAAATCTACTCACAGTATACACTACGCTTAGAGGCACTGACAATAAAGACGCTTATAGACGCAACTTCCTTATAATTCAGACAACACAAGCAATGCCATTTCTAAGCAAAACCGCTGCACAGCCCTTTGAGAGGAACGCAACTCGGAGTAACTGAGAAAAACCAGAGAGTACTGAGCTT
>CAZKCR010000018.1:15243-20730 GCA_964551055.1 uncultured Anaeromusa sp.
AAAACTTATAAATTCTGGTATTAGTAAGAAAAGAACAGGAGCTGAAAGCACGAATTCAAAAGCGTTCTTCCAACTCCTGTTCTCTTTGTCTCTGTGTGTAAAAATCCGCAGCTTGTTCTTAGAAAACGCCAATAGAGTGAAGGAAAATCAGACCAAGCAAGATAGGCGTCACATAGCGCACGCTAAACCAATAAAAGGTAAACATCCCCCCTAACGGCAAGGCGCCGCCGTTAGAAAACTCGCGGCGCAGTTCATCCCACGAGAGATGGCGCCGCACAAAAATAACAAAGCACAAACCGCCCAACGGCAGCATAAGATTAGACGAAAGGTAATCGAACCAATCAAAAAAGCCTCGTCCCAACCAGGTGTAACCCCCTAAAAGACTGGCTTTATCCACAGAAAGGGTAGCTAAAACGCCAATGCAAAAAATAATCAGTGCGTTCAGCGCCGCCGCTTTTTTGCGGTCAAAACCATACTCTTCGCTCATCCAAGCGGTAGGCACTTCCACTAGCGACAACATCGCCGTCGTGGCGGCAATGGACGCCAGAAAGAAAAAGGCTACCAGGAGCAAGTTACCAAAAGGAATTTGCGAAAAAACCAACGGGATGGTCATAAACAGCAAACCAGGACCTGCGCCAGGCTCCAGACCAAAGGAAAAAACAGTAGGAAATACCGCCAAGCCAGCCAATAGCGATACCATAGTATCGGAAACAGCTACCTTGGCGCCTGTACGAAACAGATTATTGTCAGCGGTAAAATAGCTGGCATAGGTCGTCATCGTTCCCATGCCCAAAGACAGCTTGAAGAAGGCCAAGCCCATAGCCGTCAATACCGCCGCGCCGCTCAGTTTGCTAAAGTCAACTTGGAAAAGAAAATCCACGCCGGCTCCAGCGCCTGGCAGCGTCAGCGCTCGGAAATCACAGATTAAAATCAAAACAAATAATAATGGCATCAACGTCTTGGTTATACGTTCAATCCCTTTTTGCACACCGAAAGCAATAATACCGGAAACAACCACTAGCACAATAAACTGCCATAAAATTGGCGATAAGGGGCCGATTACGACAGCGCCAAACTCCGCTTTGGCCGCCTCCATGGTTATGCCAATAAAATCCCCCTGGATTGCTTTGAACAGATAGTAATACACCCACCCGGCTACGCAACTGTAGAAAAACATGATCAAATATGCCGACGCCACGCCCATGGTCCCTACATGCTTCCAAGCAGTGCCAGGAGCCAACATATTCATCGCCCCTACAGGATTTTTACGCGTTTTGCGCCCCACGTAAAATTCCGTCCACATCACAGGCAAACCGATAAAGGCTACACACAGCAAATACACCGCCAAGAACGCGCCGCCTCCGAATTCCCCTACCAGATAAGGAAATTTCCAAATATTTCCCAGGCCGACAGCCGATCCAAGGGTTGCAAAAAAGACGGCTAAGCCGGAAGAAAAGGTCTCTCTTTGTCCATTCATCTGCCTCACTTCCTTCCTCAATTTAATGGCTTTGTTTGTGTTTGCGCTGCCTGTTCTTACTCGTATTATCTTATATTTTTAGAATAATCGCAAAATATTTTTATTTTCCGTTGTTCGCACGGCAGCAATGCAAAAAAATAGACAAGGCCGTCTGGCGCGCACACCAAACAGCCTTGTCCATCCTAGCAAAAGTTGCCTATTTTGTCAATTTACAACATTACATTTACTATTTTGTAAAATACGCCACACCGGCTTCAAAAATACGCTGTTCCTTAGCCCCAGGCACATTCTTGAAAACTTGCGTCCCAATCCGCTCGGAATGACCCATTTTCCCCAGCACTCGACCATCCGGGCTTGTGATGCCCTCAATCGCATCTAAAGACCCATTGGGGTTATGCGGCAGCTCATGTGTAGGCTGTCCAGCCAAATCCACGTATTGCGTCGCTACTTGTCCGGCGGCGTGCAGCGTAGTCAGCCACTGGGGCGAAGCGTAAAAGCGTCCTTCGCCATGAGACATCGCCACTACATGCTCATCGCCGCTTTCGGTCAACGCCAGCCACGGCGAACGATTGTTGGTAACACGCGTGCGAGCTAGGCAAGAAATATGCCGCCCCAGAGAGTTAAAGGTCAAAGTAGGACAAGAAGCGTCTAAGGGCCGAATTTCGCCAAAGGGCAGCAACCCCAGCTTGATCAATGCCTGGAAGCCGTTGCAAATCCCCAGCGCCAAACCATCCCGTTGCTGCAGTAATTCCATCACGCCTTCGCTCAGACGCGGGTTGCGCAGCATAGTAGCAATAAACTTACCGGAACCGTCCGGTTCATCACCGGCGCTGAAACCGCCTGGGAGCATCAAAATGTTGGCCTGCTTTAGGGCCTCTGCAAAAGCTTGCACCGACTCTTCTACCGCAGCCGGCGTCAGATTGCGAATCACCAGTGTCTGCGCCACAGCCCCCGCCTTCTCAAAGGCTCTGGCAGTATCATATTCGCAATTGCTTCCCGGAAAAACAGGAATGAGCACGCGAGGCTTCGCCAACCGCAGCGAGCCGCTTCGCCGTTCTTTCGCTACCCCCAGAGCTCCCCCGGGCTTTCCTGCGGGAATGGAAGCCTTTGTCGGGAACACTTTCTCCAACGGCGCTTCCCACACAGTCTGAGCCTGAGCAAGAGAAAGACTCTGTCCTTGCAGTTTAAACTCCGGTTCCGCCGTTACCGTTCCCAGAGCGACCACGCGACAGCCGGCAAGAACCTCGGCCACATCCAAATCAGCCGCCACTTCTAGAAGCAAACTGCCGTATTCCGGCGCAAACAGCCCCGCAGGCTCTACAGCAGCGTCAAAACGCACGCCCAAAGCGTTGCCGAAGCTCATGCGGCTGACCGCAGCAGCAATACCGCCATAGCGTACCGCCGACGCAGCCTTAACCACACCTTTCGCTACTAGCTCGCCAACTCGATCAAACATAGCCGCCATGCCGGTAAAGTCAGGAATGTCTTCTGCATCTCTATCTACAGGCAGCCACAGCAACTTGCTGCCCGCTTCCTTGAATTCCGGTGACAACACCTTTTCCGTTTTGGCAATGGACACGGCAAAAGAGATGAGCGTCGGCGGCACGTTCAATTCTTGGAAAGAGCCGGACATGCTGTCTTTACCGCCTATCGCCGGCAGTCCTAATTGTACCTGTGCTTCAAAAGCGCCCAGCAAAGCCGCTAACGGCTTGCCCCAACGCTGCGGGTCCGTCCCTAAACGTTCGAAATATTCCTGGAACGATAAACGAATTCGCCGCCAGTCTCCACCCATGGCCACTACTTTTGCTACCGACTCCACCACTGCGTACAAAGCGCCATGAAAGGGACTCCAACTGCCAATAGCCGGATGGTAGCCGAAGGTCATAACCGTCGCCGTCGTTGTTTCCCCCTGCAACACCGGCAGCTTGGCCGCCATGCCTTCAGCAGGAGTCAACTGATGTTTGCCGCCCAAAGGCATTAGCACGCTCGCTGCGCCAATGGTGCTGTCGAAACGTTCCACAAGCCCCTTTTGGCTGCAAACATTAAGCTCGCCCAGCAAATTCAGCCAGGCTTCGCGCCAATCCGTCACAGCGTCAGCTCCAAAAAAGGAAGCGTCAGACGGCTCGGCCACAAAGGCCTTCGTCGATTGCTTGACCCCGGCAGTATCCAGAAACTCCCGACTCAAGGAGACAATGGCTTTGTCGCGCCATAACATGGTTAAACGCCGGTCATCAGTAACCGTAGCCACCACGGTGGCTTCTAAATTTTCCTCATCTGCATGACGCTGGAAGGCAGCGGCATTTTCCGCGGCGACAACAACCGCCATGCGCTCTTGGGATTCCGAAATAGCTAATTCCGTGCCATCAAGGCCTTCATATTTTTTGGGCACCCGGTCAAGTTCAATACGCACGCCGTCCGTCAGTTCGCCCACAGCAACAGAAACGCCGCCGGCGCCAAAATCATTGCAGCGTTTAATCATACGGCTTACTTCGCTTCGCCGGAACAGGCGCTGAATTTTACGTTCTGTAGGAGGATTTCCTTTTTGCACTTCCGCCCCGCAGGTAGCCAAGGACTCTTCGGTGTGCGCCTTAGAAGAACCTGTAGCGCCGCCGCAACCGTCACGGCCAGTCCGTCCGCCAACAAGAATGACCACATCCCCAGGCTGGGGCTGCTCGCGAACCACATTTTCCTTGGGCGCCGCAGCCATCACAGCGCCAACCTCCATGCGCTTAGCCACAAAGCCTTCATCATAAAGCTCAGCTACCTGGCCGGTAGCCAAACCAATTTGGTTGCCATAGGAGCTGTAGCCCGCAGCAGCGCCGGTAGTAATCTTGCGCTGTGACAGTTTACCCGGCAAGGTATCTGCCAAGGAACGCCGCGGATCACCGCTGCCGGTTACCCGCATGGCTTGATATACATAGGAACGTCCTGAAAGAGGATCACGAATAGCCCCGCCCAGACAAGTAGCGGCGCCCCCAAAAGGCTCTATTTCCGTAGGGTGATTATGGGTTTCATTTTTGAACATTACAAGCCATTCTTCGGGCTTGCCATCTACTTCAGCTTCCACCACAATGCTGCAAGCATTGATTTCATCGGAAGCATCCAAATCATTCAACAAGCCCCGCAAGCGCAGTTCTTTCATCCCAAGAACCGCTACATCCATCAAACAAATGTCCCGATCCTTCTCCTTCTCGCCGTAAACCTTGCGCCGCGTGGCAAGATAGGAGTCATATGCCGCCGCAATCCGTTTGCCGTAGCGGCCTTCGCCAAAGCCCACTTCTTCCAAACAAGTATGAAAGGTTGTATGGCGGCAATGATCTGACCAATACGTATCAAGTACACGGATTTCCGTCAGGGTAGGTTCGCGTTTTTCCTGGGTTTGAAAGTATGCTTGGCAAAAACGCAAATCTGCCGCACTCATAGCCAGGCCTAAATCAGCATGCAACGCCCCTACCGCCGCCTCATCCAATGCCAAAAAGCCGGTCAGCACCGCCACATCGTCAGGCTGTACCAGCTCTTCTTCCAAGGTAGACGGTTTTTCCAGCGCCGCCTCTCTCGCTTCTACAGGATTGATGCAATACGCCTTGATCCGTGCTAATTCTTCCGCCGTTACTGCGCCGCCCAGCGCCAACACCTTAGCAGTCCGAATCTGAGGCCGCTCTCCTGCCGACAAAAGCTGCAGACACTGCGCCGCGGAATCGGCCCGTTGGTCATACTGGCCTGGCAGATATTCCATAGCGAAAAAAACCGTTTCCGGCCACACCGGCAAGACCTCTTCGTAGACATCATCCACCATAGGCTCGGCGAACACCAAAGATTTCGCCTGTTCCCATTCCTTGTCGCCCAAACCAGCTACATCGTACCGATTGAGCACGCGCACGCTGCGCAAAGAAGACAAACTGAGATTTTCACGCAAATCCGCTAAAATTCCGGCTGCCTCCACCGCATGGTCCGTCCGTTTTTCAACGAAAATTCTTTTTACTGCCGACACGCAAACGCCTCCTAAACCG
>CAZKCR010000019.1:0-19896 GCA_964551055.1 uncultured Anaeromusa sp.
ATGAAAAAACGTCCCTGGAAATGGCAGTAAGCCAGCTCCGGGGACGTTTTGTTTCCATGCCGGAATTTGTAAAATGAACCGCGAAATACACTTCCTGTTTTCTCTTGTACGCAAAAGAGAGATTTGCTACAATAAGAACACAAACGGATAATGATTATGAAATACTATCTGTATGGCTTTTTACTATAGCGAGTTAAAAAAACGGAGGACGACTATGCTGACTTTTACGGAAACGGCCCGCTCGTTGGCTCGAGAAAAGAAAAAACCGGTCTATTTGGAAATGTCGCCGATTATTGAATGCTGTTTTGCTTTAAGGGAAAGCCCAACAGTGCGTTTTGGCGAGCCGAAAGATAAAAGTCTTTATCAACTATCTTCGATTGAAGGCGTGTCAGTATACGTTCCTCATGATTTGCCAGATATTCCTTTGAAAATCAATGTTCGTAGTATTTTGGGTTGGAAGAGGCTGTTTGTAGAAGGATGGCAGTTAGCATAACGAAGTAATAAAAAACAGGCTTTGCCTCAAGTACGAGGTGAAGCCTGTTCTTTTACTTTTTCTTGTTGGTTTGCTGTTGCTTTCGAGCTTGTTCCGCTTGGCGGTTGGCAAAGAATTGAGTGCTCTTTTTTGCGGCTAGTTGGTTTTTGTAGCTGCTTTTATCGGAAATTTTTCCCATGATATTACCTCCTAATTCTTAGTTGACTATTGAACGCTCACAAAGAATGTTACTTTGACTTAGTGAGCAAAGGGAGTATGTCTTTTTTGTAAAAAGGACCGCCATGGCCTCCGAAGAAGGTGTGAGCTTCTTGAAGCAGATGGCTTACACTTCGTTGCAGTGCAGCTTCGTCAGTGGCGAAATAAGCTAACGAGGGGACAATGCTGAAGGGTGGCTTGACAATAAGGTCGCCTACGATGGCTTCGCCGGAGTTCAACAGCACTGACAGCGAGCCGGGCGTGTGTCCGGGCGTATGTAGGATTTTTCCAGCTACGCCGTAAGGGGTCAAATCAAAAGCTTTTCCTGCAAGCAGGTTCGGCATGATTGTGGAAGAGGTTGTGGGAAGATGGTTTTTTATTTGTTTCCAAACAGATTCGCCTAGGCCCTTGCAAGGAACGATGGCTTCGTCTACACCGGTTTGCAGAGCTTGTGCCGCCTGAGTGTGACACAAGACAGGAGCGCCTGTCAGTTCTTTAAGCAAGCGGACATTGCCGTAATGATCAGCATGACCGTGGGTAATGACAAGGAGGGTAATGTCTTGAGGCTTGATGCCGGCCAAAGAGAATAAAGATAGGTAGTGTTTCTTGGTGACATTAAAGCCGGTATCAATGAGAATCGCTTGTTTGTCCAAGACGAGGTGGGCGTCGGAGAACCCGAGTTTCAGCGGAATAATACGGCTCAAGAGAGAGCACCTGCCTTGAGTTTATTTTTATTGTAACATAAATGAAGATGTATTTGGGACAAGAGCTTTGAAGATGTAGGGAGGCGGAATTGTTCTGTGAGTGGATCATAACAATTTTAGTGGAAAAAATAAATTATATTGACATGTTTGTAAACATGGATTATAGTAAGCATGTGGCAAAACTAGAAAAATTCATACGTAAATGTAATGAGGGAGAACTCTTGTTTTTGTGTCGTTTCAGAGAACCGGCGGGTGGTGCGAGTCGGCAACGAAGGAAACAGGATCGTCGCTCCTGAACAGCAACGCTGAAACTATTGAGGAGTAGGCCGCGCCGGTCTCAGCTTTCTTTGGAAAGTGCAGCCGTTAAACTGCTAGGGTTGTTGGACCCGATGAGAGGCAGATGATTTCATCTGTGAAAAAGGGTGGTACCGCGAGAGCAGCCTCTTGCCCCTTTGAGTCTTTGACTTGAAGGGGGCAGGAGGCTTTTTGTTTTGCCTAAGTTGTGGTTTGGGTGTATGAAAAATAGGAGGATGATGAACATGAAAATTTTAGAGATGTTGGCGCGAGGGATTTGTAAGGGAATGCCTTTGTGGGTGGTGATTTTCTCGGCGATGGCTTTTTTTCAGCCGGCTCCCTTTAAAGCGATTGGTCCTTATATTTCCTACATGCTGGGTATTATTATGTTGGGGATGGGCCTAACCATGTCGCTGGAGGACTTTCGCTTGGTCTTTACAAGGCCCAAGGATGTGTTTTACGGCGTATTTTTTCGCTATTTGATTATGCCTATTGTTGGCGTGAGCATTGCCTATGCATTGGAACTGCCGCCGGCGCTGGCGGCGGGGATGGTTCTTTTAGGCGCTTGTCCCAGTGGTACAGGTTCTAACGTGATGACGTATCTGGCTAAAGGCGATACCGCGCTTTCGGTAACTGTTTCTAGTGTGAATACTATTTTGGCGCCGGTGCTGACGACGTACATCTTTTCCCTGTTGGCTGGCGGTATGATTCCTATTGATATTTGGGGCCTGTTCGTGGATATTGTCAAAATTGTGCTGGTGCCGGTAGGGCTCGGTGTTTTTCTTCATACCATTGCTCCCAGTGCTGTCAATAAGATGACGAAAGTGGTTCCTGCTGTGTCGGTCATCTTTATTGTGGCGATTATTGCTTCCGTTGTGGCGCTGAATGCAGCGAAGATGGCGACAATGGCCTTAATTATATGCGCAGCTGTATGCATCCATAACGTGGTAGGGCTGTTGTTGGGATATACAGCCGGTCGTGCTGTGGGCATGCCGGAGAAAAAATCGCGCGCTATTACCTTTGAAATTGGCATGGAAAATTCCGGCTTGGCCGTAGCCTTGGCTTTGGCCCATCTAGATCCTATGGCAGCGCTCCCAGGGGCGTTAATGAGCGTTTGGGAATACATTATCGGCAGCTTGCTGGCGGGATATTGGGCCAGCAAGCCTGCGGAAGAAGAAACGGTGCGAGAACAGGCGGCGTAGCAGGAGCTGTCTAGTGAATGCAGAATAAAGCTATGGTTGGTTAATTCCAACTATAGCTTTATTTTATTTGGAAGATTTTTATGTGGATTTTTGTTTGCGAGTTTGTAGGAGGAAGAGAACTGATGCAGTATTTTCATGTAGATGTTTTTGCAGAGAAGCCTTTGCAAGGAAATGGCTTAACCGTAGTTTTTCCGCCGCTAGATATGGTGAAAACAGCTGGTTTGCTGGCTTTAACGCAAGAGTTTAAACAGTTTGAAACCATTTTTTTGTATCGGAAAAAACCGGGACTGGCACGGGCGCGCATTTTTACAGTAGAAGAGGAGTTGGCCTTTGCGGGGCATCCGGTGTTGGGGGCGGCAGCGGTCTTACATGAATTGGACTACCCAGGAGCAGCGCAGGCGGAAGTGAAGCTTGTTCTTTCTGGAAGCGAGGTGGTTTTGCGTTCAAAACGGCTGCCAGGAGTGTTTCGCGTGGAGATGGATCTTGGTAAAACACAGTTTAGTCGCTCGCTCTCGCCGACGGAAAGGAACACAGTGGCAGCGGCGTTAAATTTAGAGTCGGAAGATTTGCATGCGGCGTATCCGTTAGAGGTGGCTTCTAACGGCCTGCCTTATTTATTGGTACCGGTGCGGCAATGTCTGGAGGAAGCAAGAATTGTAGTGCCGGACTTTGCCGAACTCTTGGCTTCGTGGGGAGCGAAGTTCGTGTACGTGTTCCAGCCAGAGACGCTGGAGGGGCGCACCTGGGATAACCGCGGTTTGGTGGAGGATGTGGCTACAGGGAGCGCCGCGGCCCCTTTGTGTTCTTATTTAGTGCGTCACGGCTGTTGTCAAAAGGCAGAACGTATCGTAATTAGTCAAGGCCGTCAAGTGGGAAGACCTAGCCGAATCTGTGGCTGGGTCGCAAAGAATGGGACAGTGACAATTCAAGGAGATGTAGTTTTTTTTGCATCAGGAATATTGTCGCTAGGTGTTTTGCAGCACCTTGCAAGCGAATTGGAAGAGGGAACGATGTGATGAACGCAGTCTGGAGAAGGTCGCTGCTAAGGATAGGCGTCGTATTGCTTAGCCTTAGCGTGCTTGTCTTGGGAGTTTCCGCGTATGTAGGTTGGAATTTGACCCATCCGCCGAAGAAGGCGCTGCAGACGACGCCGGCGGCAGTTGGCTTGTCCTATGAGCCGGTGAGCTTTGTCAGCCGCCAGGATGGCCTGGTATTGCAAGGCTGGCTGCTCACTTCGCCGGAAAATCGCTTGACCGTAATTTGCTCGCATGGCTACCGGCAGAACCGTGAGCAGGCAGATGTGCCGCTGATGCCATTAGCGAAGGTGCTTGTGGAGCACGGCATGAACGTGCTGCTTTTCGATTATCGCAACAGCGGTGAATCGGCAGGGCAGATGACGTCTGTGGGGCAATACGAAGTGCGGGATTTGCTGGGGGCGGTAGACTATGTGCATAGCCATCAAGAATTGAATCCCAAGGTGGCGCTCTTGGGCTTTTCTATGGGAGCGGCAACAGCTATTCTGGCGGGGGCGGAAGAACCGACGGTAGCGGCTGTGGTTGCTGATGCGCCTTTTGCAGATTTGACGAGGTATTTAGAAGCGAACTTTTCAGTGTGGACGGGGTTGCCGACAGTGCCCTTTAATCGGACCATTTTAGCGGTGACTCCTATTGTGACAGGGTTACAGCCGGAGAAGGTAAGCCCTGTACAGGTTGTGAGCAAGTTTGGCGGGCGACCGCTGCTCTTAATTCACGGCGAGGCTGATGATGATATCGCGCCGGAGAACAGCCTAGAGCTGCAGCAGGCGTATCCGGCAGCGGAGCTGCTGCGCGTAGCTGAGGCACGGCATGTGAAAAGTTACCAGCAGGATCCTAAACGTTATGAAGCGGTAGTTTTAAAGTTTTTGCAAAAAGTGGAGCTGACCCATTGACTTCGAGCGCGCTCTAAGGTGTACTATGAGTGTCGAGAGTATCTTGCGGGTAAGCGGAGGAAGAAAAAATGGGCTACACAATCAAGCAGGTGGCGGAGCAGTTTGCCCTTTCGGCGCATACCTTGCGGTATTATGAAAAGGAAGGGCTTTTGCCGCTGGTGACGCGGGATGAAAACGGCAACCGGCTTTTCTGCGAGGCGGACTTGGAATGGCTGGTGCTGATTCGTTGTTTGCGCGATACAGGCATGTCGGTGGGGGAGATTAAAGCGTATGTCGCGCTTTGTCAGCAAGGCGACACGACCATATTTCAGCGCCGGGAAATCATTGCTCAGCATAAGCGAGACGTAGAGGAGAAAATCAACCGCATGCAAGAGTATTTGACTCGGATTGACCGAAAGCTGCAAGGCTATGACGCCTTTATTGCCGGCGAAAGCTCTTGTGTATGCCAGCCTGCGCGCAGCTTGGCTGGAGATTGAAACGGAAAAGAAAAGGGAGGTATTTTTATGGAAAAGGCAAAGGTCTATTTTACTAATATGCGGGCGACATCGAAGATGAATTTGCTGCAGAAACTTGAGAATCTGGTGAAAAAAGCAGGGATGACCGATATTGATTTCCAGGAAAAATATGCGGCCATTAAGATTCATTTTGGCGAACCAGGCAATTTGGCTTATTTGCGTCCGAATTATGCCAAGGTTATTGTGGACGTAATTAAGGCGCAAGGCGGCAAAGCGTTTTTGACGGACTGCAATACTCTTTATGTAGGGCGGCGTAAAGATGCGTTAGAGCATATGGACGCAGCTTATGAGAACGGTTTCAATCCCTTTGCTACAGGCTGTCAAATTATTATCGGCGACGGCCTGAAAGGGACGGATGAAGCGTATGTGCCGGTAGTTGGCGGCGAGCATGTTAAAGAAGCGAAGATTGGCCGAGCTGTAATGGACGCGGATATTTTTATCAGCTTAACCCATTTTAAGGGACACGAGTTGACCGGCTTTGGAGGCGCATTGAAAAACATCGGCATGGGCTGCGGCTCGCGGGCCGGTAAAATGGAAATGCACAGCGACGGGAAACCGCGGGTGCGGGAAAAATCCTGTGTGGGTTGCGGTGCTTGCGCTAAAATCTGCGCTCACAGCGCTATTACGATCACTGCGAAAAAAGCCAGCATCGATCATTCTATTTGCGTTGGCTGCGGTCGCTGTATTGGAACTTGCCATTTTAACGCCATTGCGGCGGCTTGGGACGAATCAAATGATGTCTTAAATAAGAAAATTGCCGAATACTCCTGGGCGGTGCTCAATGATCGGCCGCATTTCCATATCAGCCTGGTCGTGGATGTGGCGCCGTTCTGTGACTGTCATGCCGAAAACGATGTGCCGATCATTCCGGATTTGGGCATGTTTGCTTCGTTTGACCCAGTTGCGCTGGATATGGCTTGCGCGGATATGGCCAACAAGGCGCCGGCTATTCCCGGCAGTCATTTGGGGGAACAACTGGCCGCCCGCAAAGATGGCGCAGAGGCAGACCATTTCTGTACGGCCCATCCGGAAACCAATTGGATGTCCTGTGTGGATCATGCGGAAAAGCTGGGTTTAGGTACGAAAGCGTATGAACTTATTGAAGTCTAAAGTTTTTTAACCAGGCTAGCGGCAGGATTTTGTAGTTGAAGGCGAGAAATACCCATAACTTGGCTGAAGCGAAACAGCCTTGTTATGGGTATTTTCAATTGGGGGATGAAGTTTTGAAAATTGGAGCTCGAGTCATTAAAACCGGCATTGCCGTGGCTATCACCATGTTTATCTGTAAGCTGCTGGACTTGGAACCTGCTTTTTTCGGCGCCGTGTCGGCGGTTATCAATATGCAGCCATCTATTTTTCTGAGCTTCCGAGCGGCGAAGGATCAGATTCTAGTCCATATTTTGGGCGTGTTAGCGGGATTCTGCTTTGGTTATTTCCTGGGCGTGACGCCTCTTTCTGCGGGCTTGATCGTTATTTTGCTCATTCCGTTGTATATTAAACTGGACCTGCACAGCGGCATTACCATGGGCATTGTGGCGGCTCTCTTTGTGCTGAGCTCCAGTACGGAAGAGTTTTTGGTGCATGCCCTAGCCAGAACTGGGGTTATTTTTGTCGGCTTGGGTGCTGCGATGCTGATCAATGTTGTTTTGTGGCCGCCGCGCTATAGCCAGGCGCTGAAAGGCAAGCTGCGGCAGTCCAATGAAGCGGCGGTGCTTTATTTTTGCCGGGCTGTCCAGGAATACGTCGGTCTGGAGGGGAGCGCGCAGCCCCAGATCGAACCGGAAGAAAAGAAACGAATCTACAAGCTGAATAAAGAGGCGCGACAGCTTTTAGAGCTAATGAGCCGCGAGCGCTATTTGGGCGTGGCAGGGAAGGAACGGCCCAGGGAATGGCTGACTCAAGCGGAAAAACTAATCGATTACAACGAATCCATCGTAAAAAAAGCAAATCGCATTTTTGACCTATTGCCTACGCGGGTGGAGCGGCGCCATGAAGTGGGAGATCCGCCGGTAAGCGAGGAGTTCCGGACAATTTTGGAAGTGCTTGAGAGCGGCTGCACCATCGTCATCCGGGTAAATGGCAAACTGCGTACGGTGATTGTCGACGGTGGAAGTGCACAAGCAGAAGAAATCAGCGAGGAATATTGGGAAGCGTTGACTCATGCCATTGAACAATGGCAGCCGCGCTTTGAAGGCAGCTACTATATGCACGGGCTTTTGGAAGTGGCAGTGATTGCCAATGAAATCAAATGGGCGACGCGGCAGGCGAAAATTCTCTTGCAGGAGAGTTTGGAAGAAGAGACCTAAAACGGGAATAAAATGAATTAAGGCGGTGGAAAACGTATGATTACGTTTCCCACCGCCTCGTTTATTGACGCAAAGCGTCAACTTGCTCCAGCAGCGCCTTGCCTTGTTGACCGTAGCGCCGTACATACAATTCACGCAGTGGACGGGCTTTGGCGAAAAAGTCTGCCGTGTTTTCTATTTCATTGATTTCCATGCCTTTGCTTTGCAATTGAAGAAGCAGCATAGCTTCTTCGGCAATCACCAATTCGCGTTCATAGGCTTGGGCGTCTTTAGCGGCATCCTGTAAAATTTTTTGTTGCCGCTCCGAGAGTTTGTGCCACGTTTTTTCACTGATGAGCAGTACTTGAATAAAATATTGATGATTGGTGAGGGAAAGGTATTTTTGTACCTCGTAGAGTTTGTTATGAAAGGCTAAGGAAATAGGATTTTCTTGGCCGTCAAGGACTTGTTGTTGTAAAATGTCATGTGTTTCACTGAAGGGAAGGGGCGTGGGAGTTGCGCCTAAAACTTTTAATCCTTCAATACTGGCCTGGCTTTGCGGTACTCGTAGGCGCAGTCCTTTCAGATCCTGGACCGTGCGGATGGGCTTGCGGTTGTTGGTGATTTGCCGGGCGCCAGCGTCAAAGTAGCAAAGCACGCGCAAACCATTTTTTTGAAGACGCTGATCCATTTCAATGCCAATAGGACCGTCGAAAACACGCATTTCATGCGCCTTGTCCTGGTATAAATAAGGCATATCGAAAAGGATTGTCAAAGGTTCATAGACGCTTAAAAATCCCACAGACGAAGTGCCCATATCAACAGAACCCATGCGCATGTTTTCGTTGCGGTCTCGCATGCTTCCCAGTTTAGCGTTAGGATATACCTGGATTTCCAGGGAGCCCCCAGAGCGTTCGCGAACCAGGTCGGCTAATTTTTGAGCGCCGCGGCTTTCGTGCGACATAGCGTCAGTTTCTGTTCCGAGGCGGAGCACTTTCTTTTCTTCGGAAAAGGGTAACGGCAAGGAGGAGCACCCTGCGAAAAGCAGTAAACTGAGAATCGCAAGCAACAGAATGATGCGCCAAAAACGATTTGCTAACATGGATAGCCTCCTTATTAGGTTGTGCGATTTTGCACCTGCTTTTCCAGCAAAAGCAGCGCATCAGCAGGCGGCAAAGGTCGGCTGAAGTAATAGCCTTGAATGAGGTTGCAGCCATACTGACGAAGGTATTCCATCTGTTCTTGCGTTTCTACGCCTTCAGCGACCACGCGCAGCTTGAGACTCTGGGCAAAATGAATCAGTGAATTGACAAGACTGTCATCTTCTTGGGTGATAATGGTATCAATAAAGGATTTGTCTATTTTTAAAATTTCTACGGGAAAAAGACGCAAATGCGTGATCGATGAGTAGCCGGTTCCAAAGTCATCTAAAGCCAAACTGACGCCTAAGTTTTTCAACTGCTGCAGCTTGGCGCAGCTCTCGTCAAGTGCCGTTAAGAGGGCGCTTTCGGTAATTTCAAGCTCCAATTGCTGCGGCGCAATGCCGGTGCGGCGTAACACCTCTTGAATAGTAGAGACTATTTGTTCATCGGCCAACTGTTTTGAGGAAAGATTGACTGCTACGCGAACCTGCTCGTAACCTGCAGCGGCAAGTGTTTGCAGGAAGCGGCAGGCCTCTTCCAATACCCAAGCGCCAATAGGGAGGATGAGCTGGCTTTGTTCTGCAAGAGGGATAAACCGAGCCGGGGACACATTTCCATATGTGGGGCTGTGCCAGCGCAGGAGCGCTTCAAAGCCTGCCAAGCGGTTATCTTCCAACGAAAGCTGAGGCTGAAAAACAAGGGATAACTCATCATTTTCCAAGGCGCGCCGGAGGCTGTTGGTCAAAAGCAGCTTTTCTTGCGCTTCCCGTAGCATGTCATCTTCAAAGAAGCGCCAACAATTCCGACCGGCGGCCTTGGCGGCGTACATGGCGTTGTCGGCTTTTTTGATTAATTCCTCAACGGTGGTGCCATCCCGAGGATAGGAAGCGATACCGATACTGCCGGAGATCCGAACGGTGGTAGTCGATAAAAGGTAGTCTTGGCACAAATTTTGTACCAGCAAGTCGGCAATGCGGCTTAATTCCGCGGCATCAACGCAGCCGGGCAAAAGGGCGATGAATTCATCGCCGCCAAGGCGGGCGATGAAAGCATTATAACGGCTAAGTGTTTCCAATAACTTTTTACCGGAAGCGATGATAATCGTATCACCGGCAAAATGACCAAAGTTGTCGTTGATGCTTTTGAGATCATCCAAGTCAACAAAGAAAAGAGAGCCGCTTCGAGAGGGGCGCATTTCTTCTTCTAGACGAGTCATCAAGCTGGCGCGGTTATGCAGGCCGGTAAGCGTATCCTGAAAAGCAATACGGCTGATTTCTGCATGAAGCTGTTTTCGCTGTGCCAGCTCTGCCTGCAGGTTTTGCTGCAATTGCGCCCCTTGCAGTGCTAAGACAGCCAAATCTGCGTATTGCTGCAACATATCTCGCTCATCTGAGGCCAAAGGCCGAATCGCATCCTGCCAAGTGAGGGTTAGACAGCCTATGAGCTGCTCGTGGGAAGTTAAGGGGACCATGACAGCTGTGCGAAGCGCATTCCAAGGCGCCCAATTTAGACGGTTGGGGAATGCTTGATAATCTTCTATATACTGCAGTTGACCAGTGGACAATATTTTTGGATAAAGTCCCTTGTCTTCAGGAAGAGATCTGCCCAAATAAGCGTTGTGACTGCCGTTGGCGTAACGCACACACATCGCTGTTTCTTCCCAAAATGCGATATGACCGTCTTGAGCATTTACCAGCTGCAAGGCGCTGTCCAGCATGCTTTGCAGCTGAATGTCCAAGGCGGCAGTGTTGTCGGCCAATAATTGCACCATGGCTTGGTGCTGGCGCTCTCGCAGTCGTAACTGTGTTTCTTTTTCTTTGCGAATTTGAACTTCATTATGCAATTGATCGTTGTTATGGTGCAATTCGTCGGTAACGGCTAAAAGCTCTTCGTTCATGGCCAAAAGCTCTTCGTTGGCGGCTGTGAGTTCTTCCTCGGCGCGTGTTCGTTCTGTGATTTCTTCCTGGAGCGCGGCGTTGGTTTCATGAAGCCGTTGTGTTCCTAAGTCGATGGCGCGGCTCTGACGCAGCAAAAGCACTGAAAGCCCTGCTAAAATCAAGAACGAGAGCAGACCATGTGTAAGAGCTGCATTTCGCAGCGGCGCCAGTGCTAGATTTTTGTCTTGTATGGTGAGAATGGCCCAGGAAGCGGAATAGCCGGGGAGGCGAATCGGTCCGTAGGTGCAGAAAAAGGCGTCGCCGTCTTCTGTTTTATATTCTGTATGTCCTTGGGCGCCGCTCAACGCTGAGATGGCTGCTTCTTGCAGGCCTGGAGGCAGAGGAATGGCTGAGGAAACCAGTTGATAATTATCGTTGCTCAAGCGCACATTACCGTCAATATCACGGCTGACAAGCGTTTTATTGGCGTCTTTGTAGTTATAATGCTCTCGTATTTGCAGAGAATCCGGGTGTACGACGACCGTGCCTTTTTGGTCCAGTATATAGACGTAACGTCCGTCGCCACGATAGAATTGGCCTACCCGTTCCTGCAGGCCGTCGACACGTACTAAGGCGGCCAAAACGGCAGTCAGAGCGTCCTCTTGAAAAACAGGGAAAAAAAGCCCGATAACAGTAGCCGGATTTTGCATGCTGCTGCTGAAAGAATAAAAAGACGGCCCGATGAATGGTTGAGGATCGGCGATAACTTGTTGGAACCACCAACGGTCTGGTCGGGTAGCGGCAAAGCCGCGAACACGGGCTGTCTGCATTCCATCCGGGACACGCTGGATAATGAAGTTTTCAAAAAAACCTTGTTGGGAAAAACGTTCCAAAAGATAGCTTTGCTGCTTTTGGGGAGAAGCATCTTTAATTTCGGAGTCCTGCGCCATTTCATTGCCCAGACGAAAAGCCATCTCTAAAAAAGAAGCAATGCTTACGGCCACCGTTTCGGAATAAATTTTATTTTCCTCGCTGATGCGGCGATAGGAAGAAGTCGATAAAAAATAGTAATTAGCTGCATTGAAAAGGAGAAATGCTAATAAGCCCAGAACAATAATTCGTAGAGAAAAACGCATGCTGTTTTGCTGCTGGGGCATAGTGCACCTCCTTGTGCGTACTGAGAAAAGAAAAAGTATAGATTTTATAGTTGATGTAATATTCTGGCGAGATCTTGGAGAATCCTTCCTTTTACGGTAACTCTTTGGGAATTAACGGTGAAAATACACATAAGGTGACAAATTTCCTATATGGTCGGGGTTAAAGATGAATTGGCATAGGAGGTTTTGTTCCTCGGGGCGTTAGCTAAGTAAAACCAAGATATTTATTTAAACGGAGATGTGTTGGATGTCAATTGTTCAAGGCTTTTTACATTACTATAAACCCTATAAACGCTTATTTTATACGGATATGGTTTGTGCTGTACTGGTATCTATGATTGATTTGGTGTTTCCCCAGGCTCTCAATTATTTGACTAAAAATGTTTTGGTGACGCAGACTGACGAATTTGTATCTGTAGTTGGCTATCTTGGCGCCGGCATGCTGGGCTTGTATTTACTGCGTTATGGCTGCCAGTATTATATTACGACCTGGGGACATGTGATGGGGGCTCGGATGGAGAGTGATATGCGTCAGGATTTATTTGAGCAATTCCAGCGCCTGTCTTTTTCCTATTACGACCGCAATAACACCGGCGAAATGATGTCCAAGGTGGTTTCCGATCTTTTTGATATTTCCGAGTTGGCCCATCATGGGCCGGAAAATATATTTATTTCTTGTCTTAAATTGGCTGGCTCTTTTGTGCTGTTGTTGTTTATCCATGTGCCGCTGACTTTGCTGCTGTTTACTGTGGCTATAAGCATGACCTGGTTCAGCTACTATCAAAACAAGAAAATGAAGGTTATTTTTATGGAGAATCGCCAGCGTATCGCGGCGGTCAATTCGCAAGTGCAGGACAGCCTTGCGGGTATCCGGGTGATCAAGTCTTTTGCCAATGAAGATTTGGAAAAAGAGAAGTTTCGTCGCAGCAATGAAGAGTTTTTGGATTCTAAGGAACGAGTGTACAAGCTGATGGGACGGTTTCACGCCGGCAATGGATTGCTGGAAGGCGTGTTGTATGTGGTGGTTCTTGTAAGCGGCAGTTATTTTGTTTCCCAAGAACAGCTGGCGGCAACGGATTTGGCCATGTATGCCTTATATATCGCGATTTTTCTCAACCCGTTGGATGTGCTGATTCTCTTCTCAGAGCAATTTCAGAAAGGCTATGCCGGTTTTCGGCGTTTTGCTGAAGTGATGCAGACTCGGCCGGACATAGTGGATAAGGAGCAGGCGCTAGACGTGGTTGCGGTGCGAGGACTCCTAGAATATGAAAATGTCTCTTTTGCCTATGAAGAGAATCCGGCAGTATTGCATCAGGTGAATTTTACGGTGGAAGCAGGACGCACGGTGGCTCTGGTTGGTCCTTCAGGAGGCGGCAAAACCACGATTTGTTCGCTCTTGCCCCGCTTTTATGATGTAACTGAGGGGGCTATCCGTATTGACGGCCAAGATGTGCGGGACTGGAAATTGGCTTCCTTGCGTAATGCCATCGGCCTGGTGCAGCAAGACGTCTATTTGTTTGCAGGTACGGTTCGGGACAACATCTTGTATGGCCGTCCGGATGCGACAGACAGCGAAGTCGTAGCCGCCGCCAAACAGGCGAACATTCATGAATTCATTAATTCTCTGGAAAACGGCTATGACACCTATGTGGGAGAGCGGGGCGTTCGTCTATCAGGCGGACAGAAGCAGCGCATTTCCATCGCTCGCGTATTTTTGAAAAATCCGGCCATTTTAATTTTGGATGAGGCCACTTCGGCATTGGACAATGAGAGCGAACGCCATATTCAAACGGCGTTAGAGCAACTGGCGCAGAACCGGACTACCTTGATTATTGCGCATCGCTTGAGTACCATTCGCCATGCGGATGAAATTGTTGTCATTAACGAAGGGCGCATTCAGGAACGGGGAACTCACGGCGAATTGCTGGTGAAAGACGGTTTGTACGCTCATTACTATGGCATGCAGTTTGCGGGGATGGACGTCGAAAATGACATGAAATTGTCAGTTTCCTCTTGACTTTTGTAACAAGGTGTACTAACCTCTTAAACAAGTGAATGATTTGGCTAAGATCAGGAAGAGTACGTATGCTGCTTTTGGTATAGCGAGCTGGTGACCGGGCAACCGGAGGTGTGATGACCAGTCCAGAAGGCATAGGGAATGGGCCTGTGAGCCGTCCACCGAAATTAAGAGTAGGCTGGACCGGGAGCTCCCGTTAGCGGGCTAGGATATCGGCGCTTGCCTGTATCTGAAAGAAGGAAAGGCGCAGCCTTTCAAATTAGGGTGGTACCGCGAACCATTTCGCCCCTTTCGGGTGGAATGGTTTTTTTTTGAGCTGCTGACTTGCTTGTATCACGCGCCAGAATCGTTCTTTTTCCGTCTGGCTGCGGCAGAGCAACCTTGAAAGAGCGCCGCTATTCCTGCGGTCAATCTTACTTGTCAGGCGGAAAAATTACTTCTTCTGGCGGTGCACTCGCGAAGCCAACAGCTCTCTGGAAGTACGAAAGGGACAACGCGCAGAAAGCCATGGCGATCTGGACTGCTGACTTGCTCAGGGAGCATTCTGGCGGTGCACTCACGAAGTCAGTAGCTCCCTGGAAGTACGAAAGATAACAGTGAGCGGTGCGCTCAGCGTAAAACAGAGAATATAAATGGAGCTGACAATGGCTTCATGAAAAAGCGAAGAACGGGAAGAGTACATGCAGCACTCTCAGGTTCAGCGAGTCGGCGGCCGGGTGACCGGAGGTGAGATGGCCGACGCTGGGAGCGCATGGAATGGGCCCGGGAGCTGTCTGCCGAAGGAGACTGTAGGCCAGACCGGGCGCCGCCGTTAACAGGCTAGGGTATCGGTTTCTACCTGTACCCGAAGAAGGAAAGGCGCAGCCTTTCAAAGCAGGGTGGTACCGCGAGTCAATTCGCCCCTTATCGGGGAGTGAATTGGCTTTTTTTATTTGCCGCCTTAGCCTCAGTCGTGCCCTCTGATTACTCCTTTTACTCTTGTTTAAAACGCGTACGTTGCGTTTTCGTTTTTTGTAAGTGCTATTTTAAATTGGGAGGTTGATAAAAATGAGTGGAATTGTTTTGTTTCGGATCGACGAGCGGTTAGTACACGGCCAGGTGGTGACGGCGTGGCTGGGACATTCGCAGGCGGAGGAGATCTTTGTCTTGGACGATGCCACGGCCCAAGACGGGTTGCTTCGCTCGGTGGTAAAAATGGCGGTGCCTTCGCATATTGATGTACAGGTGGCCGCAGTAGAGGAGGCGGCGGAACTATTGGCAGAGCTGGAGCCGGAGGACAAGGTGATGGTAGTGGTCAAGCATCCGGCAAGCGCCAGAAAGGTGCTGGAGCAGTACCAAGGTGCGGCCCTGGAAATTAATATGGGCAATGCCGGTATGGCGGCAGGGCGCAGTAAACTATCTTCCAGCGTGTACCTAACAGCGGACGAGGTGGAGGAATTGCGCTGCATTGAAGAGTTGGGGCATGCGGTATATTTGCAGACCGTGCCGGGAACGGAGAAAAAAACCTTGGCGGAACTATTGTGAACCGTAATTAAAGGAGGCGAAAACATTGTTTGTAGAGGCGGTATTAATTGGGTTATTAACGTGGCTGGCAGGGGGACTGCTTTCGTTATCGTTGAGCTGGACACTCTATATGGGAGCGCCGCTTATGGGCGGCTTGCTGGTGGGACTTATTTTGGGTGATGTTTCGTATGGCGTGCAGACGGGGGCGATGATTCAAATGGCCTATATCGGCTATATTGCGACCGGTGCGACGCTGCCGGCGGATTTGGCGTTGGCTGGCTATTTGGCAGTGGCTTTGACGATGATTTCAGGGCAGCCGCCGAGTGCAGGTATTACCTTTGCCGTGGCCTTGGGACTGCTGGGATTGTTTATTCGTCAGGCTAAGCTGACCATAAACTCTCTTTGGGTACATAAAGCGGACGGTTATGCCGAAAAAGGCGACACCCGCGGCATTATTCTCATGAATATCGGCGCTTCCCAGTTGGTTCCGTTTGTGTTGTATTTTATTCCTACTTTTTTAGCGATCTACGTCGGCGGGGATTATTTGAAGCAACTTTTAGACGCGCTGCCAAAAGAAGTGGTCGACGGCTTGCGCGTGACTGGCGGCCTGCTTTCCGCACTAGGCTTAGGTCTGCTGTTGAAGTATCTTTCTCGGGGCTATTTGCTGCCGTTTCTATTTATCGGCTTTGCTATGGCGGCCTATGGTAAACTGGATATTCTAGCGGTAAGCATCATTGGTACGGCGTTGGCTTTTTTACATGTGACCTATCGCTATGGGATTGGAGGAGAAAAAAATGGCAGACGACGTTAAGGAAAAGGTGGCTCTCACCAAAAAGGACCTTGTCAAATCGTTCTTATGCTGGCACAGCTTCTGTCAGTCCTGCCATAACTATGAACGTATGCAGGCGTTGGGCTTCACTCACGCTATGATTCCTATTTTGACGCGCTTATATAAAGATAAAGCGGACATTGCCGCCGGCCTTAAGCGGCATTTGCAGTTTTTCAATACTGAGCCGAATATTGGCTCCGTAGTGCCGGGCATTATGGCGGCGCTGGAGGAGCAGCGCGCTAATGGAGCGGAACTGTCTGACGAGACGATTAACAGCCTAAAAACGGGCTTGATGGGGCCATTGGCTGGCGTAGGCGATACAGTTACCCAAGGCTTGGTGAAAACTATTTTGCTGGCCATTGCCGTCGATATGGCCTCGCAGGGCTCGGTGCTGGGACCGCTTTTCTTCTTCTTTTGCTTTACAACCTACACCATGGGCATCGGTTATTTCCTGTATATGCAAGGGTATCGTTTGGGAAGGGACGCCTTGGCGAAAATGCTGGAAGGAACCTTAGTCAGCCGGATTACCGAAGGCTTGACGGTTTTGGGCCTAATTGTCGTCGGCGCCTTGGCGGCTACCCGCATACCGGTCAGTACAGGTATTACGTTTGAGATGGGCAAAACGGCGGTGAAACTGCAGACCATACTAAACGGCATTATGCCGGGACTGTTAAGTTTGTTGACGCTGCTGCTAGTTTGGTATTTGCTGCAAAAAGGCAAGTCGGTACTGTGGATTTTAGGGCTGATGTTTGTTATCGGCTTTGGCGGAGCGTATTTTAAAATTTTGGTGTAGCTATTGTTGGGAGGGGTTGCCTTGATAGGAATTGTAGTAGCCAGCCATGGAGAGTTGTGCCGAGAACTTTTAATTACGGCAGAAATGATTTTGGGGCCGGCGGCGCAAACGACGGCGGCGCCGTTGGCGGCAGGGGAGTCTTTACAGGATTTTGCGGCGGCATTGCGGCAGGCAGTGGATGCGGTAAAACAGGAAGCAGGCGTGTTGGTATTGGCCGACTTAGCCGGCGGCACGCCTTGTAATGTCGCTGCCGTCTTAGCGGCGCAAAGCGAAGGAATAAAGGTTGTGTCCGGCGTGAATCTGCCTATGCTTTTAGAAGTACTCAGTCGGCGCGAAGGCGCTTTACTGGCAGAATTGGCGGAAATGGCGGTGACTGCCGGACAGGGCGGTGTTTGCCGCATAAGTACGGAGAGCTAACGCAGAATTTAAACAAGAGAACCGAAAAAGAGCCAGCCGCTCTTGCTTATGCAAGAACGGCTGGCTACTTTAGCGGATACATCAGAACCTCAGTCGTGCCTTCTGATTACTCACGTGTCTCTTGTTCGAAATTTTGTAATTCGCTCTTTATTACTCAAGGAAGTTGGCGTCGCCGCCAGCAGGCAGCGCTGGCGTGAAGATGGAGACGAACTGCAGGTCTTCGTTATCTCCGACCCTGGTAGCATGTACGTTGCCGCGAGGATTGACATGGACGTCGCCGGCTTTGACCTGGATCCATTCGCCGTTGATTAAAAGTTCACCGCTGCCGCCCATAACGATGACGATTTCATCGGTAGTAGAATGAAAATGGCTTTTGGCTAGAGTGCCTTTACCGCCGTCACGCAGCATGACTACGCAGCGGGGCGAGGTGAAAATAGTTTGGCTGGCAATTTTAGGTTCTTCCGGTTTGGCGTTAGTGCTGTACCAATCTTGGTAGTTGGCTAGGACTGCGGTAGTAGGTTTGGAATCGCTCAGGCCTACAGGAACAACCGGAGCTTTGCCGTCGGTGAGGAAGTTGGCGTCGCCGCCATTAGGCAAAAGCGGTGTAAAAATAGAAATGAATTTCAGGTCTTCGCTGCCTGCAACACGAGTAGCGTGAATGTTGCCGCGCGGGTTAATATGTACATCGCCGGCTTTCACTTGCTTCCATTCGCCGTTAATTAAAAGTTCGCCGCTGCCGCCCATGACGACGACAATTTCGTCGGTTGTGGAATGAAAGTGGCTTTTAGCCAAGGTTCCTTTGCCGCCGTCGCGCAGCATGACGACGCAGCGAGGCGAGGTGAAGATAGTTTTGCTGGCGATTTTTGCTTCGTTGGGTTTGGCTTCTGCAGCGTACCAATCGTCATAGCTGGCTAAGACTGCCGTGTTCGGTGTGGAATCGGTTAGGCCTGTTGGAATGGTGCTTTGCGCTGCGCAAGTGGCGGCGCCGAAAAGGAAAATTGCGGTGGCAAGGCAAAGAAATGGTTTGAATTTTAATTTCATAGAATACAGCTCCTTTTTTATGAAATAGACAATGTTTTTAAATTCTGTAAATTAACCCCTATTCCTGCCTGGAAATGGAAAAATAATAGGTATGGGGTATACAGAAGGTTTTTGGTTAAAAAAGAAGAATCCTTTTGTGAAAGTCTTTAAAAGTTGTATGGCAAAGAGTGAGTTAAAATAAGCCGAGGGGGAAGCAAAAGATGATTGTAAAACATACAAAACCGACGCAGGAAATGTTGCCCGGATTGGGGCGGAAAACACTGGCTTATGGCGAAAAAGGCTTGATGACTCAGTTTGAGCTAAAAGCGGGCTCGGTGTTGCCAGTGCATAGCCATCCGCATGAGCAAATCGGCTATTTAGTATCAGGACGTATTGTTTTGGACATTGCTGGCGAAAAGTTTGAAATGGAGCCTGGCGACAGCTGGGCCATTCCGGGGGATGCGGTACATTCGGCGCAAACCTTGGAAGATGCGGTAGCTATTGAAGTTTTTGTACCGGTGAGGGAAGATTATCTGGACTGAAACAGTTGAAGAACGCTTTCGCTAGTCTGACTGGCGGGAGCGTTCTTTTTTTGCTATGCTTTTGCGCTTTTCGCGGGTAGATAATAATTCGAGAGACGTTGTTAATGAACCGCGAAATACACGAAAGACGCGAAAGGGTATTAGCCGAGATCTTGTTAAAATCGTACCCTGCATTCCTCTTGCGTACCCTCTCGTGACTCTGGTTCTCCTGTTCAATTCTCATTTCCCTCTGTTGCTTGGTTACTGTATAATCTATAGAAGAATAAAATGTAATGAAAGAATAGGTGAGCTGCGTGTTAATTGTCAGGCGGGCGATTTTGCATATTTTGGATGTGAATTCCGGGGTGACGGTGTTCTCCGAGCGAGAGTTGGATGTATATAGTGAGAGTGTGATTTCCTTTTTGACGAAGCATTTGGAGAAGTCTCATCAAGATCAGAACGCAAAAACAGGCCTGTTTTTGCCGGAGAGTCCTTGCCGGCGGTTGGTGGAGGACTATTTGGCGGAACGTACAAGCTTTATTGAGTTTTCTATGTCTATGGCAGAACGGCTGCATGCGGCTATGTCTGAAGAAGATGAGTGGGAGTCCGCAGATTTGGTGGTATGCGATGTTACTATGGACGAGCAGCGGTATGTAGCGCTATTGAAGTGCAACAATCGAGTGGGATTTACCCATCAGGTGGTGCAGGAAGAAGATAAAATCAAGAACGAGATTATCAATCACTATGCCATTTTGCCGGGTTTGTCGCAGAAGCTTGATGAATACGCCTTCATTGATACGTCTTCATTTGCGGTGCGCTTTGTCGATAAAAAGCGTCTGGTCAATGGTGAGGAAGCCTATATTCTGCCGGAAAAAGTATTGTTCTGTACCAGCAATATTTCACCGCAGCGGACGATGAAGCTGGTCAATACGATTGCCAAAAAAGTGGCCGAAAACCATGGGGAAAGCGCTGTGGCGGCGGTAACCAAAGCCAAGACGCTGATGG
>CAZKCR010000020.1:0-19443 GCA_964551055.1 uncultured Anaeromusa sp.
AGGAATTTCATTGACAAGGAATAAGGCCTATGCTAATATTTAAAAATGCATAGGATTTCCTGTGCCGCCGCTCGGAGAGGTGGAAAATTCGCTGTGGCGATACCGTATTCGGCGAGCTCAAAGCAGAGGAGGTGCATTTTTATGTACGCTATCATTGAAACTGGCGGTAAACAATACCGTGTGCAGGAAGGCGACAAAGTTGTCGTTGAGAAGCTGGCCGTAGAAGAAGGACAGGAAGTTGCGTTCGAACGCGTTCTGACTGTTGTGAAGGACGGCGAAGTTTTGGTGGGCGCTCCGGTTGTAGCCGGTGCGAAAGTGGTTGCTAAAGTAGTGGAGCATGGCAAAGGCAAGAAGATTTTGGTCTTCAAGTACAAAGCTAAATCCAACTACCGTCGCCGCCAGGGCCATCGTCAACCGTTCACTCAGGTCGTGATCGAAAAGATTGAGGCCTAAGTCAGAATGATTGATATTTGTTTACAGCGAAATTCCTCAGGTTCTTTGTGGGCTTTTTCCTTAAAAGGCCATGCCAAAGCGGCTCCGCATGGACAAGATATTGTCTGCGCCGGAGTATCTGCCTTAGCGCAAGCAGCAGTGCTTGGCTTGGAACGGCATTTGCGCATGGAACTGCAACTGTCTGTGGAAGAGGGGCTTTTGGAAGCTACGCTGAAAGAGGCGCCAACTGAACAGAGTAGTGCGATTTTAGAGACAATGCTTCTGGGACTGAGGGAAATCGAACGATTGTATCCCCGGTATCTCAAGATCCGGGAAAACAGGAGGTGAAATGGCATGTTCCAATTTGATCTTCAGCTATTCGCCCATAAAAAAGGCGTCGGCAGCACTCGTAACGGCCGTGATAGCGAAGCGAAACGCCTTGGCGTTAAACGTCAAGCCGGTGAAGTAGTTACCGCAGGCAGCATTCTTGTTCGTCAGCGTGGAACGCATTTTCATCCTGGAGCCAATGTAGGCATTGGTAAGGATGATACGCTGTTCGCCCTGACGCCTGGCCGCGTTTCTTTTGAACGCAAAGGTCGCTATAATCGGAAGATCAGAGTCTACCCCGCGGAAGAAGCTGCAATCTAAGCGAATACACACCAAAGACCTGCGGAACCTAACCGCAGGTCTTTTTTTCTTGAGTAGCGCCTTGCTTAGGGAACTACTGATTTATTGACATGTACGGGAGCGTTGGCTGCATCGGTGGCTCCCTAGGCAAGACGCAGCAAAACAGGTATAATTAAATGAATCTCTATGGATCGCGGAAGAAAGGAAGCACCTTTTTATGTTTATTGATCGTGCGAAAATACAAGTAAAAGCAGGTGACGGCGGAAACGGCATGTCCAGTTTTCGGCGTGAAAAATTTGTGCCCAAAGGCGGTCCGAGCGGCGGCGACGGAGGGCGCGGCGGCGATGTTATTTTGATCGTTGATAATAATTACAATACATTAATTGATTTTCGATATAAACGGAAATTTGTCGCTCCTACCGGCGTGCATGGTCAAAGTAAAAACATGCATGGCAAGGCAGGAGAGCATCTTTTTGTACCCGTGCCGCCAGGGACGCTGGTTAAGGATGCAGAAAGCGGCGAAGTGCTGGCGGATTTGACAGAAGTCGGTCAGCAAGCTGTGGTAGCAAAAGGCGGACGCGGGGGACGCGGCAACGCTCGTTTTGTCAACAGTATGCAGCGGGCGCCGCAGTTCGCGGAAAAAGGAGAACCCGGAGCAGAGCGGCAGCTGTTTTTAGAGCTGAAACTATTGGCTGATGTGGGCCTTGTCGGGTATCCCAGCGTGGGCAAGTCCAGCATTATTTCCAAGGTTTCCGCAGCAAAGCCGGAAATTGCCTCGTATCATTTCACAACTCTGACTCCAGTTTTAGGCGTTGTGCGTCTGGATGACGGCTGCAGCTTTGTGTTGGCTGATATTCCCGGTTTGATTGAAGGCGCGCATTCTGGAGCTGGCTTAGGACATGATTTTCTGCGCCATGTGGAGCGTACTAAAATTATGATTCATGTACTGGACGCTTCCGGCCTTGAAGGCAGAGATCCTTTGGAGGATTTTTACGCCATCAATAAAGAATTGGCCCTGTATAGTGATAAATTAGCTAAACGGCAGCAGATTATTGTAGCCAATAAACTAGATTTGCCGGAAGCGCAGGAGAATTATTTGCGTTTGCAGGCGCATTTTGCCAAAGAAGGCTATGAAATCTATCCGGTATCTGCGGCGACGGGCGAAGGCTTGCAGCAAGTGATGCAACGGGCTTGGCAGTTATTGAAAGAATATCGGGAAGAGCCGGAAGTCGTTGATGAAATTAAGGTATACGAAGCTAAAGAGGAAATCCTCTTTACCGTTAGCCGGGATGATGACGGCGCCTTTGTCGTTAGCGGCAAGGACATTGAACGATTGGTTGCGATGACTAACTTTGACAATGAAGATGGTTTGCGTCGCTTTCAGCGCATTTGGCGCAATTTAGAGATTGAAGAAGCGTTAAAAGAAAAAGGCATTCAAGAAGGCGATACGGTGCGTATTCGCGACATGGAATTTGAATACAGACAACACGGATAAGTGTAAAAAGGAAGCTAGGAGGATTTAAATATGGAGCTAAGTGGCAAGCAAAAACGTCATTTGCGTGCATTAGGAAGTGCATTGGATCCAGTGGTGCAGATTGGTAAAGGCGGTATTGTAGAAACCGTGGTTATCACTGCGAAGGAAGCCATTTTGAAAAGAGAGTTAATCAAGGTGCGGGTCTTGAAAAACAGCCCGGTTGAACCTAAAGAGGCGCTAGAGGAGCTGGAGCGCCTGACGGGAGCTGACTTGGTGCAAGTTATTGGCCGCAATGGCCTTTTATATGCGCCAAATCCGGAAAAACCAAAAATTGAACTGCCATAAAAGAGTCCCGAACGCATTTTATTTCATCGTAAAGCGAGGGATTGGCTATGTTGAATCGAGAGAACATCGGCGAAGCGCAGCGCATTGTAGTTAAAGTTGGGACAAGCACTTTAACGCATGAAACTGGAAAATTGAATTTTTTTCGCATTGAACGTCTGGTCAGAGAATTGTCCGACCTGGTGAACCAAGGCAAGGAAATCGTCTTGGTTAGCTCCGGCGCCGTTGGGGCGGGTATGGAACGATTGGGCTTGACGGAAAAACCGAAGACCATTCCGGAGAAGCAAGCGGCAGCGGCTGTAGGACAAGGCGTTTTGCTGCATGTGTATGAAAAAATATTTGCTGAGTACGGACAGACCGTAGGCCAGGTGCTTTTGACCAGGGAAGACTCTGTGAAACGCAGTCGCTATGTGAATTCTCGCAACACCTTACTGCAGCTCTTGGCGATGGGGGTTATTCCCATTATCAATGAAAATGACGCTGTGGCTGTGGATGAACTGAAAATAGGCGATAATGACACCTTGTCGGCGATGGTGGGTACGATTGTCGATGCGGACTTGATTATTATCTTATCGGATGTAGACGGCGTGTATACCGCTAATCCGCAAACCAATCCAGAAGCGAAGCTGCTTTCTGAAATTGTTGATATTACTCCCGAGATTGATGAACTTGCCGGCGGACCGGGGACCCTACGGGGTACAGGCGGCATGTATACGAAGATTCAAGCTGCGAAAATCGCGGTAAACGCCGGCATTGCCCTAGTGATTGCCTCGGGGACGCAGGATGGCGTTGTAAGGGAGATTTTGACTGGACAGGACGTTGGCACATTATTTCCTTCCAAGCATAATCGGTTGCAAGTTCGCAAATCTTGGCTGGCCTTTGGGTCCCGTATCGCTGGAGATGTCCAGGTTGACAGCGGCTGTGCGAAGGCCATTGTTAAGACGGGTTCCAGTTTGTTGGCAGCAGGAATTGTCAAGGTCCAAGGGGAATTTGAACAAGGCAAAACTATTCGAATTTTAGATCCTAACGGCAGAGAACTGGCGCGGGGGCTGAGTAATTACAGCTCTAGTGAGATTGAGCGCATTCGCGGCAAGCATACCGATGAAATTTCCTCGGTGCTGGGATATAAAACAACGGACGAAGTGGTCCATCGGGACCATTTGGTTCTCATGGTGTGAGGGGGAAGCAGCATGGATTTCAAATTGGAGCTGGAAAAGCAGGGAAGACTGGCTAAGCAGGCCGCTCGCCGCTTGGCGGTGACGGCTAGCGGTGAGAAAAATGCGGCGCTCTTAGCAATGGCTGATGCGTTGCAAGCGAAGCAGAATGTGATTTTGCAAGCCAATGCAGAAGATGTAACTCGGGCGGAGCAGCGCGGCATCAGCGCGTCGTTATTGGACCGGTTGCGTCTGAATGCTTCGCGGATAGATGATATGGCGGAGGGCCTGCGCCAAGTAGCATCTTTGCCGGACCCTATCGGCGAGGTATTGGGCATGTGGCGCCGACCGAATGGTTTAGAAATCGGCAAAGTGCGCGTACCGTTAGGTGTTATCGGCATGATTTATGAAGCGCGTCCGAACGTGACCGTAGATGCGGCGGGGCTGTGCCTGAAGTCAGGCAATGCTGTTTTGCTGCGTGGAGGTTCAGAAGCGATTTCTTCCAATTTGGCTATGCTTCAGGTGTTGGTAGAAGCGGGTGAGGCGGCAGGTCTGCCTGCTGGCGCTATTCAAATGGTAACAACCACAGATAGGGAAGCGGTACAGGCTATGCTGCGACTTAACCGCTATCTGGATGTCATTATCCCTCGCGGCGGCGCCGGGTTGATCCGGACGGTAGTGGAAAACAGTACGGTGCCGGTTATTGAAACCGGTACTGGCGTATGTCATACCTATGTGGACGATGGCGCTGACTTAGCCATGGCGGAAGAAATTGCTTTTAATGCCAAAGTATCCAGACCGTCTGTTTGTAACGCTATGGAAACCTTGTTGGTACATCGCTGCGTGGCTAAAGCGTTTCTGCCTAAAATGTTGGAAAGCTATCATGCTGCCGGGGTAGAGCTAAGAGGCTGCCCGGAAACTCAAAAATATCACCAGGCGGTTTTGCCAGTGACTGAAGCGGACTGGGCTACAGAATACCATGATTTGATTTTATCGATTCGTGTTGTTGAAGATATGGATGCGGCATTGGAGCACATTGCCCGTTACAGCACGAAACACTCCGAAGCCATTGTGACGCGCAGTTATGAGCGGGCGCGCCGCTTCCAACGTGAAGTAGATGCGGCAGCGGTCTATGTCAATGCTTCAACGCGTTTTAGCGATGGCTTCGAATTTGGCTTCGGCGCTGAAATCGGCATTAGTACGCAAAAGCTGCACGCCCGAGGCCCGATGGGCTTGGCGGAATTGACGAGCACTAAGTATATTGTTTCTGGGGATGGACAGATTCGCTAAGGTCTTTTACCAATATGGCAATATAATTTTTAAGGAATTGCAGCACTTAAGTAGTTCCTTGCATTAGGGAGAGTTCGATGACAACAAAAGTACGGAAAATTGGCGTTATGGGCGGGACATTTGATCCGATTCATATTGGCCATTTAGTCATTGCGGAAGCGGTACGTACGGAGTTCGGCTTGGAAAAAGTATTGTTTGTTCCGGCTAATCATCCGCCGCATAAACAAGCGCAGAACGTTACTTCGGCGTTGCATCGGTACGTGATGACGGTGCTGGCGACGGCATCTAACCCTTTCTTTTTTGTATCTCCTATTGAAATTCATCGTCCTGGACCTTCCTATACGGTCGATACCTTGCGGCAGTTGAGAAAAGAAATCGGCGAGCCAGTAGAACTATATTTTATTACCGGTGTCGATACGATTCGCGAATTGCCGACGTGGGAGCGCATTGAAGAACTTTTTGAATTATGTCATTTCGTGGGCGCCAGTCGGCCGGGGTGTGAAGATGCGATGGAGGCTACACAGCGATATTTTGGCACTGTGGGACAAGGTCGCATTCATCGGTTGACAACGCCGGAGTTGGCGATTTCTTCGACTGATATTCGGTTGCGAGTGCAGCAGGGACGATCCATTCAGTACATTGTACCGGAAATGGTAGAACAGTATATTCTTAAAGAAGGTTTGTATCTGGGCCTGGCGGATGAGGAGACAGGATTGCATGGATGTTGAAAGCATTTTCCAGGAAGTTCAAAATGAATTAAGTCCGAAACGTTGGCGTCATACGCAAGGGGTTATGAACAAAGCGATAGAATTAGCGCAGCGGCATGATGGCAATGTAGAGCAGGCTTATTTAGCTGCGTTGCTTCATGATGTAGCTAGAGAATGGTCCACCGAGCAGTGGGTGGCGGAAGCCAAAATGGCTGGGTTGGTGATGGATGAGGCTGCGCTTCACTCGCCGGTGCTGCTTCACGCTCCGCTGGCGGCATGGGTGGCGAAGCGCCGCTTTGGGGTTACCGATGAAACCGTATTAAACGCCATTGCGCGACACACTATTGGAGGGACAGACTTGTCGTTGCTGGATAAGATTATTTATTTGGCTGACGGTTTGGAAGAAGGACGTTCCTACAAGGGTGTGGAGGAGCTGCGGCAATTGGCGCTGCAGGATATAGATGCCGCCATGCTCGCAGTTTACGATCAAACGTTGCGGTATATGATCAAGAGGGAGGAAGCCATTCATCCAGAGACGATTTCCGGACGCAATGAGCTGTTATGGAGGAGAGGCCAGTGAGGCGGCCATTGAACGAACGGCAGCGCTTGCGGCGCGTTAAACCCAGAAAACTGCGCTGGGGAAGAGTTATGCTGGTGTTGTCGCTGTTGTTACTGCTTCTTGTTGGCTTGGTAAAGGGCGGTATTTGGCTTTGGAACCAGACTGCGCCGATAAGTCCGGCGGCGGTGGAGCCGGTGCAAGCGGCACCGCCTGCTCCTGCGCCAGAACCAGTTGCGGCAGCTCCGGTTAAGCCTCTCTACGCAAAGCCGCAGGTGGCTACCTCGCGGCTCAATGTGCTGCTGCTGGGCGTGGACGATGGGGAATACGGCATTGCGGATGCGCCTAAACGTTCTGATACCATGATTTTGGCCAATATTGACACCGAAACAGGCATTGTTACCCTAGTGTCTTTGCCTAGGGATACGCAAGTGCTGCTGCCTGGCCACAAAGAGGTTGAAAAATTGGGCCATGCCTATGCGTATGGAGGACCGGCGCTGACAGTGAAAGCCGTGGAAGATTTGCTGCAAATCCCTGTGAATTATTATGTTACACTGCATTGGCAGGGCTTTATTCGCTGTGTGGACAGCTTGGGCGGCGTTGATTTGTATGTAGAGCAGGATATGGACTATGAAGATCCATATGCTGCGCTGGCTATCCATCTAAGCAAAGGATACCAGCATTTAGATGGTGACAAGTCCGGGCAGTATGTGCGCTTTCGCAGTGATGAGCTGGGGGATATTGGCCGGGCGCAGCGTCAGCAGCGCTTCTTGCGGGCTTTGGCGAGTCAAGCTTTTCAATGGGAAACCCTTGCTAGGCTGCCGGAGCTGCAGACGGTTGTGAAAGAGTCTTTTCTTACGGATATACAAGGGAGCGATTGGCTGCGTCTGGCGGCAGCATTGCGGCACTTTGACCGCGCTGCTGGTATAAAACCAGTTTTGCTTCCCGGCCGGTTTGCGACAGAGAAAAATGTTAGCTACTGGAAAACGGATGAAATTGCGACCAATGAATTGGTGAGGACAAAACTGCTGGAAGCGGCAGTAACAAATGAAGGAGGAAAATAATGCTCGAAATAATTAAAAAAGCGACACCAGAGGTCATTGCCCGATTAGCTGGTGAGAAAAAAGCCATGGATGTTGTCATTTTAAAAATGGCGGAGGTTTCCTTAGTAACTGATTACTTTATTATTTGCAGCGCCAACTCGACAACACAGGTGCGGGCCATTGCCGATCATGTGGAGGAAAAACTGTCTGAGGCGGGATTAGAACCGCTGCACAAGGAAGGATATCGTGAAGGTCACTGGGTGCTGCTCGACTACAGCGAGTGCATTTTGCATGTTTTTGTCGAAGAGGATCGGCGTTTTTACAACCTGGAACAGTTGTGGGGCGATGCGGAAACTCTTGATTATAAGGAGTAATAATGAGCGAGAATGAAAAACCGCGCCTTCAGGCGGCGACCTTAGCGACGCTGAAGGTAGTTCGCAAAGCGGATTTTGGTGTGTTTCTGGATGGCGGAACCGGCCAGACCAGCGATGATGTTCTGCTGCATCAAGGACAGCAGAGTCGGCCTGTTGAAGTAGGCGAGGAAGTGGATGTGTTTCTCTATCATGACGCCAGAGGCCGTATAACGGCCAGCATGAAGCTTCCCAAGATGAAAGAAGGGCAAGTAGCCCGGGCGGAGGTTATCCACTTTACAGGCAAACAGGGAGCGTTTGTTGACTTGGGGGCGGAACGGGCTGTCTTTATGCCGTTCAGCCGCATGCGGGGCCGCGTCTATGAGGGCGAAAAGGTTTGGGTCAAGTTGTATACCGACAAAACTGGACGTTTGGCTGTGACGATGGAAGTGGAAGAAGACTTGCAGCGGGCGGCGCTGCCTTTTGTCGGCAAGGTAGGCGATAAGCTTAAAGGAACCGTGTACAACGAAACAGAGGAAGGGTACTTTTTATTTGCCGAAGGCCGGCATGTCGCTTTTTTGCATCGCAGTGAAATGGCTGGAGCGGCTTTACGTATGGGACAGGAAATTGAGTTTCGGGTGGCTTTTATTCGACCAGACGGGAGGATTAATGTATCCTTGCGGCCGCAAAAGGAAGATGCTCTGCTTGAGGACGGAGAGCGTATTTTGCAATTTTTGCAGGAGCGGGGCGGAAAAATGCCTTATGGAGATGCGACAAGTCCGGAAATTATTCAGACCAAGTTCGGCATGAGCAAGGCGGCTTTTAAGAGAGCGCTGGGCCGACTGCTGCGTCAAGGAACGATTCGCCAGGAGGATGGTTGGACTTGGGTTTGCGAAGAAACAGAAGAAAACAAAGAAAATTAACGAAAATATAGTCCCGATTTCAAACAATTCGCTGCTTTTGGGCAGGAATTGTTTTTTTTTGGGCGAAATGGTCAATAGGTAGAGTTTAAGTAAGATGTACGCAAAAAACATAAAAGCAGCATGTAGGAGGTAGTGCATAATGGAACAAGGCACTGATAAAAAAGGCATTCTCCTGGAGTCGGGAACGAATGAATTTGAAATTGTAGAATTTGTTGTTGGTGAAGTAACCTATGGCATTAACGTAGCGAAGGTCCGTGAAGTTATTAATTTGGTGCCTGTCACTAAAATGCCTAATGTGCATCCCTATGTAGACGGCGTATTTACGTTGCGCGGGAGGGTTATGCCGCTGGTCAACTTACCACGCTGTTTGGGACAGGGAACCGATAAAGAGCCGACCAATATTATTGTCAGCGAGTTGAATGAATTTTATGTTGGCTTTTTGGTCCACGGCGTGTCGCGGATTCATCGGATTTCCTGGAGCGCCATGGAAGAGCCGCCCGCAATAAGCAGTTCCGAAATGGTTGTAGGCATTGTGAAGATGGCTGAAAAGATGGTATTGCTTTTGGACTTTGAGAAAATCGTTTCCGAAATTAATCCGGAAATTAATCAGAAGCTGACCAGCATTCCTGCTGCTAACGAACGGCTGACAGGACTGCGTAAAACCAAGCGCGTCCTTGTGGCGGAGGATTCGCCTTTGCTGCGCGACTTGCTTGTAGGCACGCTTCATGAAGCAGGCTATGAAGAAGTCATTGTTTGCCACAACGGTCAGCAAGCTTGGGAGAAATTAGACGCTATTGCCAAATCGGGCGAAGACATGAATAAGCATGTAAATATTGTTATTACCGATATTGAAATGCCCAAAATGGATGGTCACCATTTGTTGAAACGCATTCGCGAAGAAAATCGCTTAGAAGGATTGCCGGTATTTGTCTTCTCGTCGTTAATTAACGAAGAAATGCGGCGTAAAGGCGAAGCATTGGGAGCGGATGGTCAAATTTCCAAACCGGAAATTGTGCAACTAATCGATCTTATTGATAAGAAGATTCTGTAATTAAATAAGTTACAGAATTAACTTTTATAAGGTGCCCTTACGTTATTGACATGCAAAAAAAATATAAGTTATAATAAACCCATCGGCTGGAACACTGCTTAAAAGTTATGATGGTATACAGCGCGACGGGTTACAAAGTGAAGACTGGCTTGGCTTAAGAAACGTAGTACGGCAGTTTGGAAGCAGATGCCGACAGAATGTTGTTTCTTTTGCATTACAAACAAGGCTTTGCGGATTAACCCGCAAAGCCTTTCTTCTTTGGAATGTGCCAGTTGTAACATACTTTCAGGCAGTGCGTCGAAAAAGTCCGTCAGAGCCGTGCAAACGGTGCAGGCGGCAAGGCCCATTTTGAAAAAAAGATTGGGAGGTACACGTTGTGCATATTGTTGTGTTTGTGAAGCAAGTGCCGGGGACAGAAAATGTCAAGATGGATCCTGAAACGGGAGTCATGATTCGCAGTGGCAAAGACGTCGTAATCAATCCTTTGGATGAAAACGCGTTGACAGAGGCCATTAAGATCAAAAATTCTCGTGATGATGTTCGGGTAACCGCCGTCAGCATGGGACCGCCTACTGCGGAGAAAGCTCTGAAAGAAGCCATTGCCTTGGGGGCTGATGCTGGTATTTTGGTTTCCGGACGTGAGTTTGCTGGTTCGGATACGATTGCTACGGCAAAAGCCTTGGCAGCAGCGGTTCGCAAAGCTGGGGAAGTGGACATCGTTATTTGCGGCGAGCGCGCTACCGATGGTGAAACTGGCCAGACGGCCGCTATGGTTGCTCTGTATCTTGACATGCCTGTGCAGACCTACGTGTCCGCCGTTGATGTTTTTGATGACAAAGTCATTGTAAAACGTACTGTTGAACGCGGTTTCGAACGGGTGGAAGTTCCCACTCCGGTGTTGATTAGCGTTAATAAAGATATTAATGAAGTGGGCATGCCTACGCTGAGCGGCAAATTGCACGCGAAAACCGTAGCGGTTGATGCTTATGACGCTGCTGGCCTGGGCATTGAAAAATGCGAAGTAGGCTTGGGTGGTTCGCCGACTCGCGTGGTGAAAGTATTTAGCCCGAAATTGGCGCGTGATACCATTATGCGTAAAGCCGATGGCACGACCAAACCCGTGGAAGAGCTTGTCGAATTCCTGGTCAAAAAAGAAGTACTGGGTTAATTTGGAATGAAATAGGGGGTAACGTGACGTGTCTACTTATCTGAACGCTGGTGTAGATCGCGAAAATTTCATGGCATCCTTTAAGGGTGTTTACATTCTGGGCGAGCAACGTAACGGCCAGATTCTGCCTGTAACCTATGAGCTGATTGCTCGCGGCCGCAGCTTGGCTGACGATTTGAATGCCAAGTTGACCTGTGTATTGCTGGGAGAAACTGTCGAAAATCCGGAGCAGGCCATTACGCAAGGGGCTGACCGTGTCGTTTTCATTAAGGATGCTTCGTTGGCGCATTTCCTGCCGCGTCCTTATACGAACGCTATTTGCAAATTGGTTGAAGAAGAGCGTCCGGAAATTATTATTGCCGCTGCTACTACTACGGGCCGTACGGTAATGCCGTTGGTAGCTGCTAAGCTGCATACCGGTCTGACTGCTGACTGCACGTCTTTGACCATCGACCATGACACCAAATTGCTGTTGCAAACCCGTCCGGCTATCGGCGGCAACATCATGGCTACTATCAAGACTCCGGATCACCGGCCGCAAATGGCTACGGTTCGTCCGCGTTCTTGCAAGCCGTTAGCTGCTGATGCTTCTCGTAAAGGCGAAGTGATTGAGAAGAAATTTGAAGGCGCTACCTTTGTAACGCCTGAGAAATTCCTCGAGTTCATTACCGATACGACCCAGGCTGTGGGCGTAGAGGATGCTGAGATCGTCATTGCTGGCGGCAAAGGCATGAAGAACACTGAGGGCTGGAAAATCATTGAAACGCTGGCTGAACTTCTGAATGCTGGCGTTGGCGCTACCCGCGATGCGGTAGAGCTGGGCTGGACTACCTACTCTCATCAGATTGGTTTGTCCGGCAAAACGGTTGCGCCGGTACTGTATATCGCTATGGGCATCTCCGGTAAAATTGCCCATTTGGCTGGTATGCAAACTGCCGACGTAATTGTGGCTATCAACAAGGATCCCGAAGCGCAGATCTTCAAGGTCGCCGACTTCGGTATTGTTGGCGATGTACTTGAAGTCGGTCCTATGCTCATTGAAGCGGTGAAACAACTCAAGGCAAAAGCGTAAGGAGGATCCAGGCGATGCAATTCAACAAAGTAACCCAGAAACATATCGATGAATTGAAGGCCATCTTCGGCGACGCCAACGTATTGTTCGACGAAGAGAAGATGGATATGTACTCCCGCGACGAAGTATCCGACAAGCAGTGGGAGCATATGCCGGAAGTAGTAGTTAAAGCGGGTTCCGCTCAAGAAATCTCGGAATTGTGCAAATGGGCTAACGTCAACCTGATTCCGATCACTCCTCGTGGCGGCGGTTCCGGTCTGGCTGCAGGCGCGGTTCCTTTCAGCGGCGGCGTGGTTCTTTCCACAGAGCGCATGAACAAAGTTCATGAAATTGATACACAGAACCTGTTTATGGTTCTTGAGCCCGGCGTAACCACCGGCGAAGTACAGGCATTGGCTAAAGAACAGGGCTTGCTGTATGCAGGCGATCCTTGCTCGGCTGATTCCTCCTTCATTGGCGGCAACATTGCTACCAATGCCGGCGGCAACCGTGCTGTAAAATACGGCACTACCAGCCGTCACGTATACGGTTTGGAAGTCGTAACCCCCGCTGGCGATATTGTCACTTTAGGCGGCAAAAACGTAAAAGACGTAACCGGCTATGATGTGGTACATCTCATGGTCGGCTCCGAAGGCACTTTGGGCATCGTGACCAAAATCTGGTTGAAGCTCATTCCGTTGCCGAAGTATGTAGCTGACTTGCTGGTTCCTTTCGAAAAAATGCAGGACGCCATCAATGTTGTGCCTAAAATCATGACTGCTGGCGTAGTGCCTACTTGCTTGGAGTTCATGGATGGCGAATCCATCCGTGCTTCGGAGCTGTATCTCAATAAAAAATTGCCTCATAGCGATGCTGGCGCCTATATCATCATTGAAGTAGACGGCTCGACGGAAGAGCAAGTACAGGCTGACTATGAAGCTGCTGGTAAAATGTGCATGGAAAATGGTGCGTTGGAAGTATTTGTTTCCGACAACCTCTCCAGCCATGAGCGTATCTGGAAAGCTCGTAAATGCTATGCAGAAGCTCTGCGTATGTTGAGCCCTGTGTACTGCATGGAAGACATTGTTGTGCCGGTTTCGGAAATTCCGAAAGCTCTGGAAGGCATTGCTAAAATTGCTGCCAAACACAGCTGCAGAATTCCGTCTGCTGGCCATGCTGGCGACGGCAATATTCACTGCACCATTTTGCGCGAAGACCGAGATGAGCATACCTGGCATGAACTGAAAGACGCAGTTCTGCCGGAAATTTATGAACTGACGTATTCTCTGGGCGGCAACCTGTCCGGCGAGCATGGTATTGGCGCTAAGCGGGCAGAAGCCATGGATCGTCATATGACACCGGAGCAGAAAACCGTATTTACTCTGGTGAAAAAAGCATTTGATCCCAATGGCATCATGAACCCCGGCAAAGTGCTGATCTAATTGATGCGTAAAAAGAGCTTCCCGCATGGGAAGCTCTTTTTTGTTATAATGAGATAGAGAAGGAATCGCTGAACGAGGTGCGGGACATGGCAAAAAGTTTGAAGAGGCAGCTGGATGCAAAGTTTGCCCAAACGCTGGTTGATATTGTAGCAGCGGAATTGAATAAAAATGTAAATATTACTGATGAACATGGCGTAATCATTGCTTCCTTCAGTACGGAGCGCATTACCCAAGTGCATGAAATTGCCGCTAATATGCTGCAAACAGGCGTGATTCAGGAATGCGCCGTCAGCGAAGAGGATGAGCGTCAATGGAAGGGCGTGCGTAAAGGCTGGAACGTGCCCATTCTTTTTGAAAGCCATTGTGTCGGCGTTATCGGCGTCAGTGGCGAGCCGGATACCTCGGCCCCGTATGCCCGACTTGCTGCTCGCTTTGTAGAGGCGGCTCTGCAGGCCAATGCGCGCCAGGAAGAGCTAGTGCAGGCGTTGAATGAAAAAAAAGAGTTACAGTCCAGTTTGATGAATCGGATCATTCAGGCTCAGGAAGAAGAGCGTAGGCGTATCTCAAGGGAGCTTCATGATGAAACAAGCCAAGCTTTGACATCTATCATTGTCGGTCTGCGTGTTTTGGCAGCCGGCGCGAAAGGACAAGAGGCGGAAAGCAGTTTATTGCAGATGCGTGATTTGGCGGTACAGACGCTGGAGGCGGTGCATCATCTGGCTGTGGAACTGAGACCCATCCTTTTAGATGACTTAGGGCTAATTGCAGCGGTGCAAAAGTATATCGAAGGGTATATGAAGCAATACGGCATTCAAGTGCAGCTGCATGTAAGCAATATGCATCGAGAACGCTTTCCTAGTGAACTGGAAACTACGATCTATCGTATTTTGCAAGAAGCTTTGACTAATGCGGCTCGTCATGCGCAGGCGGAACAAATTGATGTAACACTGGCCAAGCAGCGAGGAAAAATTATTCTAGTGGTGGCGGATAATGGCATTGGTTTTGCCGAAGGTCGTTATAAGGGACATCAGGGATATACGGCGCTGGGGATATACGGTATGCGCGAAAGGACGTCTTTGTTGGATGGAACCTTAGAGATTAAGTCTTCTCCTGGAGACGGTACGACGCTGATTGTGGAGATTCCTTTGCGCAAACGTAAAAAAACGGAAGAAATTTAAGAGATAGAAAAAAGTGTGAGACTCGCAATTGCGAATTTCACACTTTTTTTAAGAACCGTTATTATTTTTTAGCGCCAGCCTGGTAAGAACGATCCAGAATTTGAATCGCGTGGTAACAGTTCTGCGGCTGGTTGTTTTGAACTAAGCCGTCAGTAATGAACATCCGGCAGCTAGGGCAGCTTGTTGCTACATTATCAGCCTTAGTAGAGGCAATGTCAGCAATTTTCTTGTCATTAACTTGACGCGCAAGGTCGTAATGCGCCAAGTTGAAGGAGCCGCCTGACCCGCAGCAACGATCCGGAGCGCTCATTTCTACGAATTTTAAGCCAGGAATGGCTTTGAGAATTTCGCGAGGCTGTTTGGTGATCTTCAGACCGCGAACCATGTGGCACGGATCGTGCATGGTAATGGTTTCGTTAACCGGTCCGAGAATGTCCTTACGGAAAGGCAGAACATCTACTAAGAATTCGCTGATTTCATAAGTCATGCTTGCCAGCTTTTCCGCACGGGCTTTCATTTGCGGATCATCATGGAACATGTGAGGATATTCGATTTTCAACGCTTCGGCGCAAGAACCGCAAGAAGCAACAATCGCATCCAAATTGTATTTTTTGATAGCCTCTTCAAATACTTCGATGTTGTGTTTTGCAAAAACCTGGGTCCGTTCGGTTTGTCCGTAAACATAGACGGGCGTGCCGCAGCAATGCTGGGTGCTGGGGATGACAATTTCAACATCGTTGGCTTTAAGAACGTTGACTACCGATTGTCCCATATCTGTGTAGATATAGTTAATCGTGCAGCCTGTGAAAAAGCCGACTTTTTTCTTGGGATTAGCCACAGTAATACGTTCCGGAACCTGGCTGCGGAAAGGCGTTGCAGCAAAAGGCGCCGTAATGCGCCGCGCATCCATGCCAGGCATAGGGAAGCGGGCGACAGCAGCCATCGGACGAGGCAGCTTTTTAAAGCTCAAGGGACCGAAGAGACCTGCCATGCGCAAAGCAAAGTCGAAAAGTTGACGATGCTTGAGCAAGTTGAACACATTCTTTTTAATGGGGCTTAGGCCGCGTGCCTTGGCAGCAGCTCGGCGACCACGAATGACAAGCTCGTCGGCAGGAACGCCGCACGGGCATTTAGTGGCGCAGGCTTTACAAGACAGACAGGTGAGCATGATCTTTTCAAATTCTTCACTCAAAGGAAGCTGGCCTTTTAAAACGCCTTCCATAAGGGCTAATTTGCCGCGGGCAACAGCGCTTTCTTTGCCGATTTCTTTGTAAAGAGGGCAAACTGCCATGCAGTTGCCGCACTTCATACAATTTGAAAGAGCATCTTCAATATCTTTCAACAGAGTTGCATCTTGGGCATTCATATCTGCCGCAGTGATTTGGTTGCTCATGGCTTAACACTCTCCTACTAGTTTGCCAGGATTGAGGATCAGATTAGGATCAAGGGCGCGCTTGATGGAACGCATAGCATTCATGGCGGCAGGACCATGCTGATCTTCCATATAACGAAGTTTGCCCAAGCCGATACCGTGTTCACCGGACAAAGTGCCGCCCAGTTTCAAAGCGCCAAGGAAGATGTCGTCCATGGCTTTATAAACGCGGCCCATTTCTTCTTCATCACGCAGGTCGCAAACGATCGTGGGATGCATATTGCCGTCGCCAGCGTGGCCGAAGGTGCCGATGGTAACATTGTATTTCGCAGCAGCGTCATTAACAAGGCGAATCATAGCGGCAACCTGGTTGCGGGGAACCGTAGCATCTTCCACGAAGGTGGTAGGACGCAGTTTAGCCAGTGCCGGCAGGGCGGCGCGGCGAGCAGCCCAGAGGTTGTCGCGATCTTGCGCGTCTTTAGCCAGTTGAGCTTGGCCGTCAAATTTATTAAGGATTTCTACTACCTTAGCTGCTTCTTTTTCAACAACTTCAGGGATACCGTCTACTTCGATGAGAACAACAGCTTCGGCGTCCAGAGGAAGGCCGCATTTAGCGTAGTCTTCTACAGTGCGGATTGTGGCATTATCCATGATTTCCAAAGTAGCCGGAATGATTTTCGCAGCAACAATAGCGGAAATAGCCTGGCCGGCTTTATCCAGATCATGGAAAATAGCCATCATGCTTTTCTGCGCTTCCGGAGCGGGCACCAATTTCAAGATCAGCTTGGTAATGACGCCAAGCGTGCCTTCGGAGCCAACCATAAGTTTAGTCATGTCATAGCCGGAAACGTCTTTTACGTTTTTGCCGCCGCAATTGATGATGTCGCCATTAGGCAGAACTACTTCCATACCCATGATGTAATGTTTGGATACGCCATATTTCAGGCCGCGCAGGCCGCCGGCATTTTCTGCAGCGGTGCCTCCGAGCGTAGCCGTAGCAACAGTGCCCGGATCGGGAGGATAAATCAGACCGTTTTTAGCAACTTCTGCATTTAAGGTGGCGACAATTACGCCAGGCTCAGCCACGGCGACCAAATTTTCCAAATCAACTTCAATAATTTTGTCAAAACGGGTCATCAACAAGACGATGCCGCCTTTGGTAGGACAGGTGCCGGCGCTCAGATTGGTGCCGGAGCCACGCGTGTAAACAGGAGTCTTGGTGGCATTAGCCAATTTGAGGATCTGGGAAACTTCTTCTGCATTTCCCGGGATGACAACAGCGTCCGGCATATGAGCATGGCCGGGTGTGGCATCATAAGAATAGGTGTACAAATCTTCAGGACTAGTCAGAACATGGTCAGCACCGACAATCTTTTTGAGCTCTTGGATTTGGGTTTGTTGCATACCTTTTCTACCCCTCTACTTATAAATTTTGACAATAGAAATAATAAAATAATATAAATAATCGAATCTATCATAATTATAGTTCGAACGTTAACCCTTGTACAGGGGGTATAAAAGGTAACCTGCAGTAAGATATGACGTTATAAGGCTGTGGGGTAAAGTATTACACTGTTACGTGTTAATGAGCTTGTAACGGATAGCATAGTTTACAAGTTCTGATTTTTTGCTTACGTTTAGCTTGTTCATGATACGAGAACGGTAGGTGTCTACCGTTTTGGCGCTGATAGAAAGCATTTCTGCAATCTCGCTATTTGTATGGCCTTGGGCTAAAAAGCGGAGTACTTCTCGTTCCCGAACGCTGAGCAGGACATAGGGATTCTGATTGTCCGGTTCATTGACAGAGGTGCGAAGCAGACTTTCAATCAGTGTTTGGGAAATCGTTTCATTTAAATGTTTTTTTCCTTCGTGAATCTTGATAATGCCTTCAATTAATTCGGTGTCTGCCGACTTTTTCAAGACGTAACCGTCGGCGCCGGCTCGCATTACTTCCTTAATATATTCCTCATCGTCATACATGGTAAGAACCAGTACGCGACAGGGCAGGTTGCGCGAGCGAATTTCTTTGAGTACATCCACACCGGTCATGCCGGGCATGGATAAATCCAAAATAAGAACATCCGGCGAAAGATGTTCCACCATATGCAAGGCTTCTAGACCGTCGCCCGCTTCTCCAATCACTTCGAATTGAGGTGAACAATGAAGCAGGGCTTTCAGGCCGGAGCGCAGCACGGCGTGATCGTCTGCAAGGATAATGCTGATTTTCTTCATGGAAGTAAAACTCCTTTCGCAAAGAGCCATTGCTTTAAGCAATGGCTCCATAATGCTTCCTTTTAGCATAGCACAGAGGCAGCGGCAGGGAAAGCGTCGATTGTCTTGTCAGGGTATGAGTAATCTTCTATAATAGTAAGGAAAATGTGGAGATGCTGGCAAGGTTGATTTGAACTTGGACATTGTCAGTGGTAGGCGAGGAGTTGTGACATGCATCCATATCTTTTTTTTATTGGCGACTTTCCTGTGCGTTCTTATGGAATGGTAATGATGCTGAGTATTGTTTTGGCAACGGTTGTGGCTTATTTTTTGGCCAAACAAGATGGTCGTTGGCATCAGCATGTGCCTGATTTTGGGATTTGCTGTGGTTTTGCCGGCTTGATAGGAGCGCGCCTTTGGGATGTGTTTTTTTTCGACTGGAGCTATTACCAGCATCATCTTTTGGAAATTCCCTTTGTTTGGCAAGGCGGCATGTCGATTCAAGGCGGTGTGGTATTTGGCGCTCTGGCCGGTTATTGGTATACGAAACGTCATGGCATTGATACCTGGGCTTTTGCGGATATTGCGGCTGCGCCTGCAGTTATTTTCGGGCAAGCGCTGGGACGGGCTGCTAATCTGCTTAATGGTGACGCCTTTGGACATCCTACAGGCGAAAGCTTCGGCATTGTTTATCCTGCGGGCTCGTTAGCGCAGCATACTTATGGCATGCAGCCTCTTTGGCCGGCGGAGATTTGGGAAGGGCAGCTCGACTTGGTTATCTTTGCGTCGCTGCTGTTGTTACGGACAACGAATCATCGTAAAGGTCAAGTGTTTGCCCTTTATGTATTTTTGTATTCAACCGCGCGCTTTGGCCTGGAATTTTTGAGGGGGGATTACGGAGCGCTGCTTTGGGGACTTAAATCAGCGCAGTTGACAGGTGGAGCTATGGCCATACTGGCGCTGCTTGTTTTTATCATTTTGGGACGCTTTGGAAAACCTATTCGCGATATAAGCGGTAATTGACTCTCTTAGTAGATTTAGTTATAATATATCTCATATTGGGTTCCTATAT
>CAZKCR010000021.1:0-18572 GCA_964551055.1 uncultured Anaeromusa sp.
GTGTATTTCGCGGTTCGTTTTATAAATTCTGCTATATAGAAAAAGCCGCTCACGCGGCTTTTTACAGTGATTTCATGCCAACGACAGCCGCCAGCAACAACGCTGTTACCGCGCCCGCCTGCCAACAAGCAGCTCCGCTCAGCCCCAAATAACGGCTTAAGGCCTTCCGGTTCAACCAACCATGAGCTAGAAGGATAATAGTCGCTCCTAAACTCAAGTAAATATGGACATCCTTATAAATCCCCTTGGACAGACCCAAAAAAGCTCCGCGACCAGGCACCAGCCACAAAACCAATCCCGTCACCAAGGAAATCACCAAAAGACTTAATGCCAATAAGGTTACTGTCGGCCGTAGTCTTTCTAAATTCATACTCAACACCCTTTCTTTTATTCTTGTATCTAGTATAGACAATGACTGTGACAACTTCGTGACAGCCTAATTACAGTTTGTCCATTCTCAGCATTTTTCATCCGGCCCCAAGTGGCCGGAGTTTTGATAAATCTGACAGGCCTTCCCCTGAAACGACGGCAGTTGACGCAAAAAGAGAATTGCTGCCGCCAGGCACGCCCAGCCGCAATATTGCAGCATAGCCAACACGCCAACTACGTCCGCCCCCTGCCCCGCAGCAATACAGCCTAGGGGAACTAAACCCAGAAAAGACATATTGTAAAAACTCATGACCCGTCCCCGCAAACGGTCAGGAACCATGTGCTGCAGCAAGGTATTGACGCCGACAATCAAGAAAAGCAACCCCACTCCCAAAGCAAACAGCAGCATGCTTGCTATCTCAACAGGCACGCCTGTCGAAAGCGCCAGCAAGCTCAGCGCCGCCAAAAGAGCCGCCGCGCCAACCCAGCGCTCCAACCCGACAATGCTGCGGCGAAAAGCCAAAATAAGCGCTCCACATAAAGAACCAGCTCCAGCCATAGCCATGAGCGTTCCCAACAGCGGCGCGCCGCCGCCAAAATAACGTACTGCCAGTACCGGCAAAAGCACCGTGTAGGGCATAGCAGAAAGGCTCATCAACGCCAACAGCTGCAGCAATTGGCGAATCGGCGGATGCCCGAAGGTATAATTCCAGCCATCCCAAAAACCTCGGCGCCAGCTTTTGGGCTCTGTTTCTTTCTCTGCCGCCGCCAACTGCAGCAACAGCAAGGAAACTAGAGAAAAAAGATAGCTTACCGCATTCAACGCAAAGCAGACCGCTTCGCCGACTAGGGGAATTAAAAGACCGCCTAACGCCGGTCCCACTAAACGGGTCGCATTGAACATGACGGAGTTTAAAGCAATGGCGTTCCCCCGATCTTCACGCGCTTCCACCAACTCCACAACTAACGCCTGGCGCGCCGGCATATCTGCCGCATTAATGCAGCCCAATAGCAGACTCAGCACCAACAAATGCCAAATTTCTTCGCTGCCCGTCCAAACCAGCCAAGCCAAGATAAGCGCCTGCAATAAAGAAAGCGCCTGGGTGCCAACGAGCACCTGCCTTCGCGGCAGGCGATCCACCCAGACGCCGATAAATGGCGAAAAAAGCAAGCTAGGAATCTGTCCGGCAAAGCTGACCAAGCCCAGCAGCAAGCCAGAACCACTCAGGCGGTATACCAACCAGCTCATAGCAATGCTTTGCACCCACGTACCCAATAAAGACAACCCTTGGCCGCAAAAAAACAAACGAAAATTAGGGTAAGCAAGAGCGCGCCCTAAGAGGCGCCCTTGCTTACGCAGCTGGTGCAGCTGTTTATTAATGATCGCTGCGATTTTGCGGTCTTCTGAGTTTACTGGCCCGTTCATAGAGCTCCTTTTCTTCTTCCGTCTCCGGCGTCACAACAATGCCGTGAGGCGCCGAGTGACCGGTTTCATCTACATGAATAAAGGTCAAAAAGCCATCAACCACAAATTCTTCCTTGTCCGCGGTTACCACATCGACATATACGACTAAACTGGAACGCCCGGTATACACAACTCGGCTGTCAAAGCGCAGAATGCTCCCTTTTTTCACCGGACGGTTAAAGACCATGCCGTGCACCGTAGCGCATACAGTCTCCGCCGTGCAAGTCATGCTGGCGGCAGCGACAAAACCGGCTTCCACAAACCACGCCGCGCCGCGGCCGGCAAACAATGTCCCATGATGATTGGTATCAGCTCCGGTCACCAAGTGGTGAGTCTCAAATTTCTTTATTGCCATTTGTTTTTCCCCCTGCTTATCAAATGATTTTTGCGAATTTTCACTTGTTTAAAGTGTAATACAAAATACAAAAAATGACAAGCAGGCTACATTATCCTTCATCAAAAGACAGCATCTCCTGAAACGCCTTAACCACATGCGGATCAAATTGGCTGCCGGCGCAGCGTTCTAACTCCGCCAAGGCCTGCACCCGATTTAAGGGCTCCCGATGCACGCGAGTCCCGGTCATAGATTCATACGCATCCGCCACAGCCAGCACCCTGCTGAGATAGGGAATTTCTTCCCTTTGCAACTTGGCTGGATATCCAGCCCCATCCCAGCGTTCATGATGATGAAGAATGAGGTTTGCCATCGGCGCCAACTCCGGCATCATCTGCGCCAAATTAGCCCCTTTCTCCGCATGGCTTTCCATCAATGCCCGCTCTGCAGGGGTATATAAGGCGTCCTTATTTACCAATACTTCCGGCAGCAGCAGTGTGCCTACATCATGAAACATAGCTAATAAGCGCAATGATTCTTCGCTGTCCGGCAGTTGCAAGTAGCGACCGAAGCGAACCAAAATACCTTCTAATCGCTGTACATGAGGCCCCGTCCAACGACTGCCTACCTCCAGCATGCGCCGCAGCCTAGCCAGCCCCCCCTGATCATACTGGGATGTGAATTTGTATTTTTCCGCATACATAGCACTGTCCGCAGCCTGCAACAGGCTCTGGCTGACCGTCTGAGACAAATCACCCCAAGCCCAGCCCACCGACAAAGAAACACGCGCCGCCTTGGCTTTTTGGGCAAGTATTTCCGCTTTTTGCTGCATCAGCTCTTCCGGTTCATCACAATACAATGCTAGAAATTCATCACCGCCAACACGCGCCAGCAATTCCGCCTCACCAAAGGCATCTTGTAATACGCCGCTAACACGGCGCAGCAACTCATCCCCCGCCTCGTGGCCTTCCAGATCGTTAACCAGCTTCAAATCGTTAACATCAATAGCTAAAACTCCCAAAGTCCCTTGGGTCATTTCCGCCAATTCCTGACGCAAGCGCTCAAAATGAGAGCGATTGGCTAAACCGGTTAAGGCGTCTTTTTCGCTATAAATGCGCAATTGTTCTTCCACTCGCTTGCGTTCTGTGATTTCTTGACGCAGTTTGGCGTTCGCCTCCAATAGCTGCGCCGTCCGCTTGGCCACACGCTGCTCCAACTGATTATTGAAAGAACGTACTTCTTCCTCGGCTTGACGTCGCTCTTGGGCCTCTTCGCGCAACCGCTCAAAAAGCAGGCATGCCTCAAGAGAAACGGCAAATTTTTGCATCACCTGCGTCAACATGCGCTGCAGCGTTTCATTCTCCGCCAACGCTTCCTGGGCGCTGTAAAGCTTAAGCACTCCCAGTTTCCCCAAAGGATACAAAAAATAACAACCGCCGTCGATCTGTCGTTCCTGCACCAACTCATCAAAGCCCGGCATCTGCGCTGTAATTACCAAGCCTTCATCATTGTCTATGCAAGCTTTAGCAGGAGCAGGCAAAACACCCAGCACATTTTCCACATAATAGTTTGGATACCCGTAAATCAAGCGAGCCCGTTCCTGCTCCCCGTCATTCAGCCAGACCGCTCCGTATCGAAAGGCCTTCCGCCGCAATAATACCTGCAGAAACCGGGCGCAATTATCCTCCAGTTCCAACGTCCGCCCTACTGCCAGAGACAATTCATACAAAACCGCTAATTCCCGCACCATCTGGAGCCCTTGTACCGGCTTCATACCATCACTCCAATAACAACGGTTTTATTGCACAATTCCAAGATTCCGTCTGACGGCAAGACAATCTCCCCGTAGCTCAATACGCCATAAAGTGCGTCCAGCTTTGGATTTCGCCGCCGCAGATTTTCCCGAATGGACGAAAGTTCTTTTGTAAATATGGGTCCTTCCAGTTGCGCTCTGGCATAACAATTTACGATCAACGCCCCTTGCGCAGCAGCAACTTCCACTTCCGCGGCAGCAGCAGCGGCCGAGGCCGCCATAGACTCTTCCTCGGCGACAAGCACGCTGAGAACGGCATTTTCCGGCACTTCACCAGCGCAAATCAAGCCGCCATCTTCTGTCATTTCTACAATGCTGCGCACCAAATCCACGCTTTCTTCACGTACAATTCCCAGCGGATAATGTCCAAAATCGTCCAAAGTCAGGCCATGGGCCGCCAACACGCCTTGGTAAGCGGCCTGCGCTGTCTGCCAATTCAGCTCCAAAATATGATTTTTCTCCGCCTTGGTCACGATCAGTACATCCGGCAGACTACTAAAGCCATAACCGCGTGAAGTATGCAACCCGCAAGCGGCAAACACCGCCAAACCAGCAGCCTCGCACCACCCATCCTGCGTAAACAAGCTAGTATCCGTTTTTGTCAAGTCGCATTCACCCACAGCACCAATGCAGCAAATCGAATGCCCCAGATAGTCGTATAAAACTTCCAGTAAATGCTCTGTTTCGCCGCGCTGGCAATTAAACAGCAAAAAAGCAGTCGTATTCTGCACATCATGCCGCCAAGGCGGCTCCTCTTGTTTAGGATACAACGGCAAAAGCGGTGCAGCCAAAGTCAGCCTCAGCCAACAGGCCCCTTCCTTGGCAACGCTCTCTCCTTGAATGAGCGCAGGAAATAAAGAGCCAGCTAACGCTACGCCCTTGTCGCGGGCCCATTGCCATACCACCGGCAACGCAGCCTGTGAAGCAGACGCTGCTAAGAGCAGCAACAGTTCATTTTCTTTCCATTCGATACGCTCCAACTGCGCTATCCACGCATCGCCGTGCGAACCGGACAACCAACCTTGCATGCTCATGGCCGGCTCCTTTCCAACAGGTGTTGCCGCTTGCAATAAAAAGCCTGTTTCGTGTATGCTGAGACTAATAGAACAACTCCGTCTTCAGGAACGCTTCGTTGAATCTATAAAACATGCCGCTCCATACAGCCCTTTTTTACAGAGTTTATTTCCCTATATTATAAAAGATAGCTTTTCATTTGTCATTACGTTCCAGTGGTCAATTCCAATATATGTCGGATTTTTTCCGACAATATAAGCAGGAGGAATTTGCTATGCAATGCTTCCATTTTTACCGCAAAGAAGAAAAAATGCATGCCATTTTCCAGGCCATCGCTCCTCGCTACAATTGCCTTAACCGCATGATCAGCTTTTTTCATGATCAATATTGGCGACGCAAAGCAGTAGAACAAGCCAACTTCCCGCCGCAGGCAAAACTGCTGGATGTCTGCTGCGGCACCGGACGCTTGACGCAGGAGCTATTGCGTCATTGCGATGCAGAAGGCCGCCTCACCGGCCTGGATTTTTCCGCCAACATGCTGCGCGAAGCCGAGGGCAATCTTCGTTACCATCCGCGCTTCAACCAAGTCTCCTGGGTTCATGGCAATGTGCTGCACCTGCCCTTTGACGATGCTTCCTTTGACGGCGTCTCTATCGCCTTTGGTTTGTACAGCATTGCAGGCATGGAGCAGGCGCTGCAGGAAATGCTGCGCGTACTTCGTCCCGGCGGCAAACTACTGCTGCTGGAGCTGTCCCAGCCTGCCGACACCGCTCTGACGCCATTATTTCACTTTTATTTTGAACATATTTTACCCCTAGTCGGCAGTTTGTACCTGAGCTTTCCCATCACCTTTCAGCGTTGGCTGCCGGAATCGCTGCATACGCTTCCTTCCCGTGAAGCAATCTCGCAGGTACTGGAGCAACTAGGTGCTGTGGATTCCTCTTGGAAAAGCCTGACGAACGGCATGGTCACCATTGGCACTGCCGTTAAAAGCGAGGTATAGCATGCAAACATTGCGCATTTTCTTAGAAATGATTAAGTTCAAACACACGTTATTCGCTTTGCCCTTTGCCTATGCCGGCGCACTCTTAACCGCACAGCGTCTGCCGTCTCTTCACGATCTTTTCTGGATTACCATCGCTATGGCTGGCGCCCGTACCGCCGCTATGTCCTTTAACCGTCTGGCGGATCGGCATATTGACGCTGCTAACCCCCGTACCGCCGCTCGCGCTCTGCCCCAAAAACGCCTAAGCCTTTTTTCCGTATCTTTGTATACGCTGCTTTCTCTGCTGCTCTTGACGCTGGCGGCTTTTCAACTTAGCTCGCTAGCTGTGAAGCTGCTGCTGCCGGTCGTCTTTTGCCTGACCTTTTATTCCTATACCAAGCGGTTCACCTGGCTGTGCCATCTCTTTCTCGGCGCTACCTTGGGGCTGGCACCACTCTGCGCCTGGGCCGCCATTGCCAATACGCTCAGTAGTCCGGCGCTTTCTTTGTGGGGCGGCGTTCTCTTCTGGGTAGCCGGTTTTGATATCATCTACGCTTGCAGCGACATGGATTTTGACCGCCAAGCCGGTCTGTACTCGATCCCGGCCCGCTTCGGCCTTGCGAATTCGCTGCGCTTGGCCGCTCTTTTTCACATCCTCGCCGCCGGCTTCTTCGTACTCACCGGTTGGCTTTTGGCCTTAGGCCTCTGGTACTGGCTGGCCCTTGCCGCCGCCGCTTTCCCGCTCTGGTGGCAGCACCACCTGGTAAGTCCGCTGGATCTTTCCCGCAGCCAAGTGGCCTTTTTTCACTGTAACAGCCTTTTAAGCCTGCTCTTCTTCGCCGGCGTACTCCTCGACGTGCTGACCCGGGGAACGTGAGAGACACGAGACCACGGCATTTGAACAAGAGTAGAGGGAGTAATCGGAGGGCACGACTGAGGGTTATGGTATTTACAATTTAAGTACTTTCAATTCAAACAGAGGCAATGAAACCACGCTTTCATTGCCTCTGTTTGAATTATATGAAAATACGCGCCATCGTCTCCCTCTGCGTACCCTCTGTTACTTAGTTACTCTGTGTTCGTTCCTCGAGCCCTCCTGCGTACCCTCTGGTTCTCCGATTCTCCTGTTCAATTTCCCCTCGCTGCTTCTTCCAAAAGAATGGTTTCCCCCAGGGCAAAGGAGTACAGCCAGCACTCTTTGACAGGCTGCCGCAGAATGCCTCCTAAAGCGCGAGCGTAGAGCTCTAACTGCAGGCGATAGCGTTCGGCCAATTCTGCCGGCGACAACCCTCTGTCGCTTTTATAATCTACCAAAATCCACGCGTCTCCTTCTTTAAACAACAGGTCCGCCACGCCTTGTACAAAGACAGTCTCTTCCTGGCCGGCCACTTCAGGATAAAATTCTTCCGCCGGCAGCAGTACGCTAAAGGGAACTTCGCGCCGCACCTGCGAAGACGCTAAGAGACGCCTTCCCAGGGAGGATGCAAAAAAGGCCACAAGCTGAGCCGCGTTCAGCGCTGCCGCCTGCTCCGGCAGCAGCACCTCTTTGGCGACCAGTTCCGCCAAAACCTCGCGCACCTGCGCTTCATTCAAGCTGCCAGCTAACGGCATATGCTGCATCACCGTATGCATCCACACGCCGTACTCACCACCCTTAGGCCCTTGCTGGGCTTGCAAAAACCGTGGCCGGTCATACATAACGCCTGCTCGCGCCGGCCAGACGCGGGCCGTTTCGTCCACTTCAGCAAAACGCCGCTTGATTTCCGTTACCGACAGCTTCGCCGCCTTCCCTATCGCCTCCTGCCAAGGGTATTGCCACTCTAAGCAGGCTGCAGCCCGATCCGCTTCGCCGTCAGGCAAGAGCTGCCCTGCAACTACGCAAGACCAATCGTCAGGCAAGGCCGCCTCACCAGCAGCCGCTGCCGCTGCAGGCGGACAAATATGAATATCCCAAAGGCTTTCGTCCGGCAACAGGCATTCGTCTTGGGGCGCACCTCCCAACAGGCGCAGTTCCCCGGCAGATTGGTGCCGCACTAAAGCCGGCCCCAGCCAATCCAGATAGCCTTTAGCCTCAGCGATTAAGCCAGCCGGCAACAGCTCTTCCCTGCGGCAGCTTTGGCGGCACCAGTTGGAGGCCGCCTTAGCCGCATGCTTGAGCCGCCCTGTCAAAATCAGCTTTTCCCGCGCCCGGGTGAGCGCCACATATAAAACGCGCAGCTCTTCGGCCTTGGTCTCCAGTTCCAGGCAATGCGCCACTGCTTTACGGGCCGCGCCGGGATAACGGTAGCGCGTCTTTACATCAATAACTTGCGGCCCCAAGCCCTGGGTTTTATGAAAAAGAACCGGTTTTTTCAAATCCTGCAGATTAAACTGCTTCCCCACATCGGCCACAACCACGACTGGAAATTCCAGGCCCTTGCTTTTGTGAATGGTCATAACCCGCACAACGTCTTCCTGCTCTCCCAGAATTCGGGCCACCGCCATATCGGCGCCGCCTTCGCGCATATCCTCCACAAAACGCAAAAACCGAAAAAGGCCTCGGTAATGAGTGCTTTCAAACTGGCGAGCCCGATCATAAAGAGCGCGCAGATTGGCTTGCCGCAGCGCCCCGCCGGGCAAACCGCCTACATATTCGTAATATCCCGTATCCCGATACATGCGCAACAACAATTCCGGTACGCCTCGGCGTCTGGCTAAACGCCGCCAGCCTTCCAACAGTTCGATCGCACGCGCCGCTTTGCAGCCTGCTTCTGTTGCCGTTGCCGCCACCACCGTTACTGCATCCCATAAATCGCTTCGTTCCGGACCGGCCAAGCGAATTTCAGCCAGTTCTTCCGCCCTGCAAGCCACGAGCGGCGAACGCAAAAACGCCGCCAGCGGAATATCTTGACGTGGATTGTCTACCACCGCTAAAGCGGCTAAAAGAACTTCCACTTCGACTTCCCGAAAATAGCCTTCATCCACATCCGCGTACGCAGGAATGCCGGCTTCACGCAATGCCTCCAGAAGCACCGGCCCCTTAGCCCGCACCGAACGCAGCAACACCACCACATCCCGCCAGGCCAGAGGCCTGTAGCCGCCTAGACTCTTGTCATATACTTGCGTCTTATCTTCCTGTAATTTTTGCAGGCGTTTGGCAATCAGCGCCGCCTCCGCCGCAAAGCCTTCCGGCAGTTCTTCTCCGGCGTCAGCTTCTTCGCTTTCCTCCGCCGCTTGCGCTGCTTCTTCCAGCAGCCACAGTTCGTTCGCCCCCTCTAAACTCGGACCGTCGCAAGGAGGATACGGCAACCCTGGCTGCAGACATTCGGCCTCGCCGTAAGCCAGCTCCGCCACTTGGGGATCCATCAACTGCCGAAAAAGATAGTTGACTCCCGCCAACACCGTGGCGCGGCTGCGAAAATTTTGCGCCAAATCAATGCGCTCATAACCATCGCCCAATTGGGGATAGCATTCGTATTTTTCCCGAAACAACTCCGGCTCAGCCAGACGAAAACGATAAATGCTTTGCTTCACATCTCCTACTAAAAACAAGCGACCGCTCGCCGCCGGACACAGACATTGCAGAATGGCCTCCTGCACGCCGTTCGTATCCTGATATTCGTCGACCATGACTTCCTGAAAGCGTTCTTGTAAATCCACCGCCGCTGCCGAAGGGTTCTCGCCGTCGCGCAAAACCGCTAAGCAAAAATGTTCCAAATCGCCAAAGTCCAGCATATTGCGGCTGGCCTTGGCTTCACGGAAAGCAGCGGCAAAATCCAAAGTCACCTCCACCAACGCAGACATAAGGGGCCCGCATTGGCGCAGTTCCTCCACAAGTTCCTCCCCTGGCCGGTCGACCAAAACATATACTTTTTCCAGCTGTTTCTTCAATTGATCCCGCCAGTGCTTAAAGGCATCCCTCGCCTCCTGCCCGGCAGGATCTTTTTTACCCCCGCTCAGACGAGTATACGCTGTTTTTTCTCCCTGCCTGCAAGCAGCCTCCAACTGGCTCCACGTTGACGCTGCCTGCAGGTCGGCAATGACCGCAGCATACTCTTGCGCCAGCTGCACTTCTTTTTCACCGGCTAGCTCCGCCAAATCCAGCAGTTGAGCTGCGGCCCCATTCAAGGCGCCCAAGCGCAGTTGCGCCTGGCGCAGCAACAGCCCTGCCTGCGGCAATTCATCGAATACGGCCTGCTCAGGCGGTGCAAATACGTCCAGACATCCCTGGAGCCACAACTCCGGCTCCGGAAGAGAACGAGAAAATTCGTAAAGCTCCACAATCATCGCGCCCAACGCTGCGTCATCGCGCTCGCCGCCATAGCAGTCCGCCAAAAGAAGCATCGCCGCATCATCCTCGGCATAGCGCTTTTCCAGTACGTCTTCCAAGACATCACGCCGCAATAAGTCGGTCTCCGCCTGTGAAGCCACGCGGAAGCGAGGATCCAGATTTAATTGGTGAAAATGCTGCCGCACCACGGACTGACAAAACGAATGAATGGTAGAAATGGAAGCTGAGCCCAATAGCGCCAACTGCCGCTCTAGACGACTCAGCCTGTCCGCCGGCAAATCCTGACGGCTCAGTTCTTTCCCCAGCGCCGCTGCAATGCGCTCTCTCATTTCCAGGGCCGCCGCATTAGTAAAGGTAACCACCAGCAGGCGGTCAATATCTAACGGTTCTGCAGCGTCCAACATACGCTGAATAACCCGTTCCACCAGCACCGCCGTCTTGCCGGAACCAGCAGCCGCCGAAACCAGTAAATTTTTACGCCGCACTTCAATCGCCCGGCGCTGTCTTTCTGACCAGCTCATGGTTGACCCTCCTTTCCTGTCGGCAGCAACCGCAGCCACACTTCTTCTTCATTCATTTTTTTCAGCGCTCGGCAGGCTTGGCCTTCTATGGCCTTGTCAAACTGGCAAACGCTGCGATACTCGCACCACAAGCAAGGACTTTGTCCATCCAGTTCATACGGCGCCGGCGTTACTTGCCCCTCCAAGATAGCGGCGCCAGTCTCCTGCAGCACCTTACGCGCATGCAGCAGCAAAGCCCCAAACTGCTCCGCCGAACGCACCTGCCGCAAACATGTCGGATGATAGTCGCCGTCTTTTTTTAAGGATATGGATAAAAACTTGGACCAGCTACCCTCAATCGACGCATCCAACAGACGAGAAACCTGCGGTTCCTGCAGAGTCCAGCCGGGCAGTTTCAACTTTTTAGCCACTTCTGCTTCAATTTCAAACTCGCTTTTCGGCCCTTCACCGCTTACCGCCGGATCTTGTAAAAAGTAATACAACATCCCTGCAGGCAGACATTCCTGCCCAAACAAGCTCCGCCCCGCTTCCAGCGCCACCAATAAATAGGTCAGCAACTGCAGGCGCAGACCGTAGTAAATCTGTTCCAGACTCAGACCGGCCTTGCCGGACTTGTAGTCAATAACAAGCAAATAGCGCAGCCCCTCTTGTTCGGCGCTGTCTACCCGGTCAATCTGCCCGGAAATATCCAAACGCTGCCCTCCGGGCAGCCGAAACGTCAGCGGCGGCAAGGCCTGCTCGCCATGACCAAAAAACTGTTCCAGCCAGCACGTCTTAAAGCTGCCGGCCGCCGCAAACTCACTCAATTGTTTCGCAGCCCGACGCACGGTGCGTCCTAAGCGCCGCAAAAGATGCCGATGCTGGCCGGAGCTGAGCAAAATTTCATTCTGCAGCCGCGGCGCTAGCGTATTAACCACTTCTTCGCACAAAGCCACTCTCTCGTCTTCTCCCGGCTCCGCCCAGCTTTGCCCTTTAGCCGCCAAACGTTCCCCATATTCCTTCAAGGATGCATGCAGGAACTGTCCTAAGTCCGGCGCCGCCAAACGAAAGACGGAACGCTGCCGCAAGCCCAAGCCATAACGGGCAAAATGCCGGAAGGGGCAAGCCTGAAAGGCCTCAAAGCGCGTCACGCTGCCACTAAGGCGCTGCCCGCGCAGAAACAGACGCTGCGCCAACTCCGGCGGCAGCAGCCGTTCGCGGTTATCATGAAATAAGCCTGCCAAATGGCGACGCAGCTCCTCCGGCCGACAACGGAGCGCCCAATTATATACGTCTCGCCAAACCGGCGCTAACTCGCCGGTTTCACGGTAGTGCCGCAGCACGCTAGGCAAAGCCGCCAAGGCGCGTTCCGGCTGCACGGCATAAGCCTCTTCCTGGCCCGCCGGAATATCCAGCGGCAAATTTTGCAGCTTCATTTGCGGCCACAATTCGCGCAAACGGCGCACCACAAGAGACGGCGCCTGGCTTTTCCCTTCCGCATCCGCCAAGGCGTAACTAAGCCATAGATAGCGGCAAGAACGAGTCAGCGCCGTATACACTAAAAATCGTTCGCCAAGCATATCCGCCTGCGCTCCCGGCGCCAGCTCAAGACCTGCGCCGCGCAAAGCGCGCCGCTCGCTGTCGCTTAAAAGCCCTTCATCCCGGGCGCGTCTGGGCAGTACTCCTTCGTTGACGCCCGGAAGATACACAGCCTTCACATTGGCCAAGCTGGTATTGCCCAGCGTCGCCAGCGTTACATGATCCAAACCAGGCGGCACCAAGCTGAGCGTCATCGCTTCCAGCCCTTCCTGCAAAAGAGCGGCAAACTCTTCAGGCGGCAGCGCCTCTTCGCCCAGCACCTCCACCAATTGTTCCAGAAGAGCTACTGTCTGTCCCCAAAACTGCCTGTGCTCCAACGCTTCATCCAGTTCCTGCAGCGCTTCAGCCCGCTGCGCCCACTCCTCAAGACGCAGCGGAGCCTCCAATCGCTCTAAAAATTGAAACAAAGCCGTTGCCTGGGCTCGCACCGTAGACGCCCGTCCTAAGGCCTGCTCCAGCTCTGCCAAAGGCTGCGCCGCCTGACGCCGCCAATTGTCTAACGCAACCAGTTCCTCTTGGCTTGCTTCATCCAGACCTTCGTCTTCCTCCGCCAAAGCGAGCCGCCGCCAATAACGCCAGGGTTCCTCCTGCGTCCAGCGACGCCCGCGCAGGCCAAAACACAAAACATAGTTTTCCAGTTTGTCTACCGCAGCACGCTCCAAGGGGAAAAAATCTGTTTTCAGGCAGCGAAATACCGCCTCATAGCCCCAGTTCCCTGTAACTACTTCTAAAGCGGAACGGATCAGCTCCGCCAACGGATGATGCTGCGCCTGCCGGGGCTGATCACTGAAATAAGGGATACCGTGGTCCAGCAGCGCCGCTTCCAGCCAGTCCCGATACGCGTCCTCGCGCACCAACACCGCCATATCCCGCCAACGCCAGCCCTCGTCGCGCACCAAGCGGAGCATGTCCCTGGCAATGCCCGCCGCCTCAGCGCGCCCATTAGCCGCTTCCACTACGGTTACGCCTTGAGGCGTTGTTTCTTCAGCGCGCACAGGGAAGCGAAAAAACCGATCTTCCAGCGTTTGCAAGGCTGTACAGCTAAACCGCCGCAGGCTTTCCAAATTCAATTCTTCATATGCAGCGCCTGCGTGCGCTGCCAAACGGCGCAAGGACTCTCGGGTCCGCCATTGCCGATGAAACAAGGCAGTTTCCGCTTCATGGCGCTGTAGTTCCGCACCATCAAGACACAGCGTCACCGTCACCTCGCCTGCGAGCGGCAAAAGCGCTCCCAAGACTGCCAGTTCCTGCGGGTTGAACCAGGCAAACCCGTCTACCCAAACTTCGCAGCCGCGAAGTAAAGGCGCCGTTTGCGCCCGTTCCGCTAACAACGCCATACGGTCTTGCGCATCATGGTACCGTTCCTGCAAGGCTTGAGAAAACTCGGTATAAAGAAGCGCCAAGTCATGCAGTTTATCCGCCAGCAAAGACCGCCCCTGTTCTTGTTCCGTCTGAGCCGCTGCCTGCAAAGCCTCCGGAGGCAAGCAATAGGTTTTGCACTCCTCCAAAAGTCCCATAGCCTGCATGGCAAAGCCCCGCTGCCTCGCCGCCCGTCCAAAGGAACGCAGCTGCGGCTCCAGTTGCCGCAAAAGACGCGTCACCAACAACGTTTTTCCCAATTCATCCAGCTGAGGACGCGCCGCGCCGCCGGTCTCCTGTAATACCCGGTAGGACAAACGTCGAAATCCCAGCACATGGGCTCTGACAAAGCCCTGCAAGCCCGGCGTCGCCGCCAGTTCCCGCTCTACCTGATAGGTAGCATGCTCCGGCAGCAACAGAATCAATGGCGTCCCTTCCGGCTGCGCCTGCAATTTGCAGCGTATCTCTTCTAAGCACAAATGGGTCTTGCCGCTCCCGGCGCGTCCCATGACCACCCTTAGCTTCATCCATGCTCCCCCTTTAACACTTCACACCCTAGGGCAAATGAAAAACCGCGCGACTGCCCCGTTCGCCGGGAGTGACCTCCAGACGTGCGCCAATCCGTTCCTTCAGCTCCGGCACATGAGAAATAATCCCTACCAGCCGGCCGCCGCTCTGCAAATCCACCAAGGCCCGCATGGCCAGTTCCAAGGCTTCCGGATCGAGCGTGCCGAAACCTTCGTCCACCAAAATAGTATCTAAGCGCATGCCTCCTGCATAGGCCTGCACCACATCGGAAAGGCCTAAGGCCAGCGCCAAGGATGCCAGAAAGCTTTCGCCGCCAGATAGCGTCCCCACCGGTCTGGGCACGCCAGTATAGCTGTCAAATACCTCCAAGTCCAGGCCGCCTGCCTTGCGGGCGTCCGCCAGCCCGCTGGAACGTTGCAAAGTATAGCGTCCCCGGCTCATCAAAGTGAGACGAGAGTTCGCTTCCTCTACGACATCATCCAGCAGCGTCCGCAGCACATAGCGTTGAAAGGTCAGGTTTAAGGCGTTACCGCCTCCTGCCATAGCTGCCAGCGCCGCCACCGCGCCTTGCGCTTCTTCCACCGCAGCCAGTTCGTTTTCGATGGTTCGCAAACGCGCCAACCGTTCCTGATCCCGCTTCCAGGCCTCTTCCAAGCGAACCTTTTCTTCACGCAACGCCGCCTCCGCTGCTGCTGTTTTTTCTTGAGCATCGATAAACTCCGCCAGCTTCGGCGGCTCCTGGCCGGCCACCGCCTCCTGCGCCCGCCGCACGCGCTCTTGCGAGGCTGCTTCCTTTTGCTGCCGAGCTTCCAACTGTCGCCGCCACAAAAGCCGCTGCGCTTCTGCCGCCCGCGCCTGTTCAAAAGCTTCTTGTCCAGCCAGACCGCTCTGTTGCAGCCGCTGCCGCCAGGCGGCCTCGCCTTCTTCCAGCCGAGCCGCTGCCGCCGCTACTGCAAGCTGAGCCTGTTTAGCCAAAGCAAGGGCGGTTTCACGGCGCTGCGTCGCTTCGTGCAGCCGTTTTTCCGCCTGCGTCAACGAAGCCTGCACCTGCGCCATCTGCTGCTCACAAGCCCGCCGCGCAGCCTCCAACGCGCCTTCCTGACGCAATGCTTCCGGCACCCGCGCGGAACATTCCTGCAATACTGCCTTGGCCGCCTCTAAAGAACTGCCAATTTTTTCCCTGGCCAAGAATGCCTCTTCGCGTTCTCTTTCGGCCTGAAGCAGCTTTTTTTGCTCTTCCTGCCGTTTTTCAGCGCACCGAGCTGCTTCCGCCAAGGATTGCTGCGCCTGTTTCGCCAGGGCCACCGCCTTTTGCACCGCTGCCGCGGCTTCGGCCAGCGCCAAGGGCTGCTCCTCCCCAAGCTCCTGCAAGCACTCTTCCGCCTGCTGTTCCAGCAGCTTTTGCGCCGCTTCCTGCTGCGCCGCCTGCGCCAAGGCTTTACTGTGCGCCTGCTGCCACTTCAGCCAAGCCGCTTCCGCCTGCTCGACATCCTGCAGTTGCAGCATGCCTGTAAAAGAAGCTTTTTGAGGGTGCTCCACTGCACCGCATACCGGACAAGGTTCTCCTGCCTTCAGATCGGCAGCCAGCAGCGCCGCTTGCTGCTTCTGCCATTGCTGCCGCAGCGCTGCCAGCGTCCTTTGGGCGCTTTCTTCACTAGCACAGGCCTTTTGCAGCGTTACGGAATGCTCCTGCCGCCACCGTTCCTGCTCTGCCAGCTTCTTGCGCACCTCAGCCAGACGCTGCAAAACAGACAGTCTCGCTTGCAGCCGTGCCGCGTCCCGTTCCAATTGCGGCGCTTTTTCTCCCGCCATAGTCAGGCTTCGCTGCTTAGCTTCCAGCGCTTCCCACTCTCGCTGTCGTTGTTTCAGCAGCTTTTCCTGCTGCACCGCCACTGCCTGGGCTTGCTCCCAAGAGGTTCCCAGCGCCACTGCTTGACGGCGAGCCTCCTGCCAGCGCTCGTGCTCCTTCGTCTGGCCTTCCAGCTCCAATTGCCTGGCCTGCAGCTGCCGCAAAACCGCTTCCTGAGGCCGCAGATTTTCCCAGTCACCTTGGGCCGCTTCCTGTGCCGCCGCAGCCGTTGTTGCGTTTTCCCCGGCACGCTGACCTTCCTTCTCCTGAGAGACTGCGTCTTGGGCCAACTGCTGCCATTGCCGCCAGACATCCTCCAGAGCTGCCGCCTGCTGCGCCGCTTCCAAACGAACCGCCAGCTTGGCCGCCTCCTCGCCGCCTGCCAGCAATTGCAACGCTTCTTCGCCGGCAGCCTTTTTTTCCGCAAAACGATCCGCCAGTTGCTGCGCCGCCGTCAGCTGCAGACGGCTTTCTTCCGCCGCCTGCCGTCCGGCGCTTAGCCTGACCTCCGCTTCTTCTGCAGCCTGCTGCGCAGTCACGCAGCGCTGCAAAAGCGTTGCTTTCGAGTCAGCTCCCGCTTCCGTCAGCAGCCAAGCCTCCTCGTCGCGCAGCGCCTGAAAGCGCTTGGCGCCGCTTTGCGCCTTGTCTTTCAGCCCCTGCTCCAAACGCGCATACAGTTCCGTACGGAAGAGGTTTTGCAAGATTTCTTCTCTTTCTTTGGAACCGGCCACCAGCAGTTGCCGGAACTGCCCCTGCGGCAACAACACTACTTGCCGGAACTGAGCGACTTGGAAACCTAACAGTTCCTCTACGCGGCGCGTAACGTCCTGCCAACGCGAGGCCAGCAGTTTCTCCCCCTCCGGCCCTACCTCGTACAAAACCGCTTCCGCCGGCGTCTGGCGAAACCCTTCGCCTCGCAATTTCGGACGCTGCTGCTCCGGCCGCCGCTGCACACGCAAGACGCGTTCGCCCACAGCAAAGCGAAGCTCCACCTCTGTGGCCTCTTGGGGTGCCGCATAGTCACTGCGCAAATAGCGCGCTTCTCGCAAATCGCCGCTGGCGCTGCCGTATAGGGCAAAGCAGATAGCGTCCAAAATAGTAGTTTTCCCGGCGCCGGTCGGCCCGTGAATCAAAAACAAGCGCATATCTCCCAAGCAAGAAAAATCCAACTCCTGCGACGCCGCATAGGCTCCAAAAGCCTGGATGCGCAGTTCTAACGGCCTCATACGCCCACCTCCCGCTGCCGCCGATACTCCTCATCTACAAGGGCGGCAAAGAGCGCTTCTTCTTCTTGCTTCCATTCCCGTCCGGCCACTTCGCGGAAGAAGCAGGCAAAAAGCTCTTCCGGACCCAGACGGCGATGATCCTGCACGCCCTGCTGCTCTTTCAGCTTTTGCAGGCGGGCGTATTCTAAATGCAGGATTTCCGGATGCTGCTGCTGCAGCCGTCCCTTGGCGTCGAGCACCGGCGCATCGTCAGTGAGCGTTACCATTAGATAATCACTGCACTTAGGACGCGCCAGCAATTCTTGAAACGTTCCCTGCCAGCATACGACATCGCGCCGCGGCGTCAAGCGCACCGTTTCGACCGTCACCGCTCCATCCGCCGCCAAATCCACCAAGTGAACGCCTTTAGCCTGCTCCGCCTCTTGAAAAGAGTATTTCAAGAGCGAACCGGAATAGCGCACTTTATCGCCGCTTTGCTGACAGCCGTGCAAATGCCCTAATGCCGTATAGTCAAACGCCGCAAACGCATCAGCCCCCACCATGCCGCTGCCGCCCACAGATAACGGCCTCTCTGATTCGCTGGCCATTCCCCCGGCCACAAAGGCGTGCGCCACCGCCACCTTACGAGCTTTCGACGGCACCATCGCCAACGCAGCCGCCACTTGGCAGCGCAACGCCGCATCATGATCTGCCGCCTCCCCTCCCAAGGCGTAGCGAACCGCCGCTGGCTCGGCATAAGGCAGAGGCACAATATGCACAGGACCTGCGCCGTCTTCCAAGACAAGCGCAGGCTTTTGCGCCTGCAGCGGCCCTGCCACATACAACCCCTGGCGAGCCAACAGCGCGCTGCCAAAGCCCAGCCGCTCAGGGCTGTCATGATTGCCGGCAATCAGTACCGTCGGCAAGGCGCATTCCAAAACCAGCCGCTGCAGCACCTGGTTTAAAAGTTCTACCGCTTCCGCCGGCGGCACCGCCCGATCGTAAATATCCCCGGCCACAAGTATAGCGTCTACCTTGGCTTCTTTGGCCAAAAGCACTAGCTGTTCCAGAACATATCCTTGGTCCTCTGTCAAATGCACACCATGAAACAGCCTTCCCAAATGCCAGTCCGATGTATGTAAAAAGCGCATATGCCACCTCCGAATGCGAACGTAGTTTCTTTTTTCTTTTCGCCGCCTTGGAACAGAAGTCCTTCCAGCCGTTTACGCACTTCTGATTTATTCCAGAATAGCAAAGCCCACTGACAGCTGTCTGTCAGCGG
>CAZKCR010000022.1:0-18549 GCA_964551055.1 uncultured Anaeromusa sp.
CGTTTTTATTACATGCGGTTTTTGGAGTAGCAGTCGCGGCAGTAAACCGGACGATCGCCACTGGGACGGAACGGAACCTGAGTCGTGACGCCACACTCAGCACAGATGGCTTCATGCATTTCACGCTGGGGACGATCGGAACCACCAGTGCGCTGTTTACGAGCAGCACGGCAGGTAGGGCAACGACCGGGTTCGTTCTGAAAACCTTTTTCTGCATAGAACTCTTGTTCCGACGCGGAGAAAACGAATTCAGCGCCGCACTCGCGGCAAGTCAGGGTTTTGTCTTCGTACATTTAGGAATCCTCCTCAGAGCATTTTTGCCCGGAACGGCTTTGGGTCTTCTGGCATGTCTGAGAAAGAACAAACCCGACCTCATTAGACCTATTCTCTTGAGCATGGCTTTATTGTATCGTTTACCTCCGCAAAAGTAAAGCTATTTTTCAATCTACTCGCACCTGATCCTAAGGCACTTACTTTTTGGATAAGGCCTTCCGAACCTGTGCAGTCAAGCATTCCACGGTCAATCCAAAATGCTCAAACAGCCTTGGTGCCGGAGCCGACGCGCCAAAATCGTCCACTGTTGCATACATGCCGTCAGCCCCTCCATATCGTTCCCAACCGAATGAAGAAGCCGCTTCTACCACTATACGAGGCACACCTTCCGGCAGTACGCTTTGTTGAAACGACACCGGCTGCATAGCGAACCATTCCTGACAAGGCATGCTGACGACTCGAATCAAGCGTCCTTCGATTTCCAACGCTTTCGCCACTTGTAACGCCAAAGACACCTCTGAACCGCTGGCAATCATGAGCAACTCAGGACGATCCGCACCTTCATGCAGAATATACGCGCCTCTGGCTACACTTTCTTCCGGATAGACTGTCGTCTCTTCCAGCACCGGTAAATTTTGTCGGCTGAGCACCAAAGCCACCGGCCCCCCCTGCTGTCGCAGCGCATAGCACCAGGCAGCCGCCGTTTCGTTCGCATCGGCAGGACGGACTACAGCTAAACCTGGCAAGCAACGCAAAGAAGCCAAATGCTCCACAGGCTGATGCGTCGGTCCGTCTTCCCCTACGCCAATGCTATCATGCGTAAATACATACACCACAGGCAGCTTCATCAAAGCCGCTAGCCGCATGGCTGGACGCATATAATCGGCAAAAGACAAAAAGGTAGCTCCATACGGACGCAAACCGCCAAACAAAGCCAAGCCGTTCAAAATACTGCCCATAGCATGCTCACGCACACCAAAATGGAGGTTCCGTCCCTCATAACTTCCTTTTTGAAAATCGCCGCACCCAGACAAGTACGTTTTATTGGACGGCGCCAAGTCGGCGCTGCCTCCCAACAGGTTGGGCACCGTTGCCGCCAGCCAGTTCAAAACAATTCCTGATGCGGCTCGCGTTGCCTGCCCTTTGCTATCCGGAGTAAACGGAATGACATCAGCATCCCAATGGATCGGCAGTTCCCCTTTTAACCAGCGGCTGCACTGCAACGCCGCTTCCGGATGACACGACGCAAAGGCATCCCATTTTCTCTGCCACTCTTTTTCCGCCTCTTCGCCCCGTTCCAGGCATTTTCCCATCTCACAGCGCACAGCTTCAGGAATTAGAAATCTGGGTTCTTGAGGCCAATCCAACGCCTCTTTGGTGCGCGCCAACTCCGCCGTCCCTAACGGCTCGCCATGAGCGGAAGCCGTATTGGCTTTACCGGGACTGCCATAGCCGATCTGCGTTTTAACATCAATCAACACAGGTTGCCCCGAGCTTTGCTGCGCCCTTGCCAATGCCGCTTCCAACTCCTCCAGATCGTTGCCGTCTTGTACCTGCAGCACCTTCCAGCCGCAAGCAGCAAAACGAGCTCCTACTTGCTCCGTAAAAGCTATGTTTGTACTTCCTTCAATAGAAATCTCATTATTATCATATAAACAGATTAAGTTATCCAAGCCCAAATGTCCCGCTAACGAGGCGGCTTCTTGACTGACGCCTTCCATCATATCGCCGTCGCCAGCAAGCACATAGATCTTATTATCAAACAAAGACTCTTCTTTGCCCGGAAAATGAGCATCCATAAACTTTGCCGCCATAGCCATGCCTACAGCGTTGCCAAATCCTTGCCCCAAAGGCCCTGTGGTCGTTTCCACTCCCGGTGTATGATGCCATTCCGGATGCCCTGGCGTCAGCGACCCCCATTGGCGAAATTTTTTGATGTCCTCCAAGGATACTTGATAACCGGTCAAATGTAAAAGCCCATACAAAAGCATGGAGCCATGTCCTGCTGACAGTACAAAGCGATCTCGCCCCGGCCAAGCAGGGTTGCGAGGATTATGCCGCAAAAATTTCGTCCAGAGCACATAAGCCATCGCCGCCGCGCCCATAGGCATACCTGGATGCCCGGACTTCGCTTTTTCCACCGCATCCGCCGCCAACATTCGTAAGGTATTAATCCCCAATTGATGAATGTTTCCTTTCATACGTCGCATGCCTCCTTTTTATTCTGGGATACGAAAAACAAACTCTCCTTTTTGCGCTGTTTCACCGAGATGGCGCAGCGACTGTAAAAAACCGGCCATTTGCAAAGCCATCTCCTTGCCAAACCAAGCTGCAGCCACTTCAGCCAGCAAACCTTGCACCTCCAAAGAAAACCGAACTACACAACCGTCATCGTCAGATTCTAAAGAGCTAACAGCCAGCAACGTCCACCATAAATAGCGGAAACGCAAAACGAGTTTACACTCCGCTTCCAATTTCTCTACGTAAAAAGCCTGCCCCCAAGCTGATGCGCGTCGCCATTTTCCGGCTGTACCTTCTTGCAGCGGCACCGTCACGCGCACCTCTTGCAAATCCGATTGCCAACTGCGCCAATAATGCGGATCTACCAAAAGCGCCCACAAAAATCCGGCTGGAACTGCAATTTTTTCTTTATACTCTCCGCAAAGGCATTGCTGCTTCTGCATATTGCCACTTCCTCTACATTCTAAATCCACCAAATACAAGGAGGATGGACTTCTCCATCCTCTTTTTCGTTCTATGCCTTTAAAAGTCCTCTTTGCCCTGGCAGCGAAATACCGTCACCTGCCGGATACCTTCGCTTAAGTGCGCCACAATCTCTACTTTTCGAAATTGTTGTTTTAAAATCGTTTCGTCTTTTTCCGCACCGAAATAAAGAGCCGTCCCGCCTGCCAAAGGCGGCAAGTCCTGCCGCCAATAATCATACATGGAAATGCGCGCCGGCGTTACTACATGAACAGCCGGTTTACCAGGCAAATAATACCACACAAGAGAGGCATTCTGATAGGAGTCACTCAGTACCCAACGTACATCCTCCTGTAGCCAAGGCTGCCCTTGCGAAAACACATTATTTCCTATAAATTGTTGTACTTTTAAATTGGCTTTAGGCGGCAGCCATGGCGCAACTTCGGGAAACTTAGCCAAGCCAACCAAAAGCAGCGACAGCCCCAAGCCTGCAGTCAGCCATTTTCTCGCTTGTTTTTTTTGCAACCAGTACGCTAAAAGCACCATGCCTCCCAAATAAGCCGGCACAGGCCAATTGGCTTCCGCTTTTTTAAACAGCGCCGCATAGCCAAAAAAGCTTAGCGGTATCCAGCAAGAAAACCATAGCAGCGCGTTCTGCCATCTTTGTACATTCGCTTTAAAATAACGCCAGCTGAAATAGAATAAGCCAAAGAAAAAAACCGGATTGACAATCGCCGCCTGGGCGCCCCAAAAATCCCAAAAAAGCGGTAATTGCAACACTTTAGGGGCATCCATGCCATGACCATACTGAAAACGGAAGGAAGCCCAGTCATGCAACGAGTTCCAATACAACACCGGCGAAAAAACAAGTACCGCCAACGCCAGCGCCCCCCAAAACACAGGCCGCCGTAACGTCCGTGGCTGGTAGATTAATACAGTCAGCAGCAAAACAGGCAAAAGCAGCACCGCCGTGTACTTGGAAAGCATCGCCGCGCCTCCAGCGGCTCCAGCCGCCAGCCACCATCTGGAGCTGTCTCCCCGCAAAGCCCGCTGCGCACTATAAAGAGCCGCAGCCCAAAACAACGCCAACGGCGCATCCGGAGTCGCCAGCAAATAACCGATTTGCAAAATAGGCAGCCCCAGCAAAAGCAGCAGCGCGTACCGCGCCACGACACGCCCCCACAAACTCTCCGCCAACCGCCACATCAGCCATACCGCTCCGGAAAGGCACGCCACCGGGACTAAACGCAATACCGCCTCCGTCTGTCCCAGGTGCCCAATAAGCCAAAGCAGCCAGGCAATCATCGGAGGATGGTCAAAATAGGAAAAGTCCAGACGTTGTGTCCAGACCCAATAATAAGCTTCGTCATAATGCAAAGGCAAAGTCGCATTATAGGCAAGGTTTACCAAGGCAACCGCCAGAATCAGCCCATTTTCCCAGCGCATCAAAGGCCCTCCATCCTCAGCTTCCATACCATCAGCACGGCTTCCCAGAAGATGTGCTTAGACATTTTAGATTTTCCCACTTCTCGGTCTTCAAAAACAATAGGCACTTCTTTTATTTTAAAGCCTTTACAGTGCGCCCGGTACGTCAGCTCAATCTGGAAAGAATAACCGTTAGAACGAACCGCGCCCAAATCAAGCGTCTCCAAAACCTCTCGCCGGAAACATTTGAAACCGCCTGTCAAATCCTGATAAGGCAGCCCCAACAGAACCCGGGCGTACAAGCTGCCGCCTCGGCTTAAAAAGCGCCGCCAAAAGCCCCAGTTTTTCACCCCGCCGCCAGGCACATAGCGGCTTCCTAGCACCAGGTCCGCTTCTTCAGCAGCCGCCAATAAATCCGGTAAATAACGAGGATTATGCGAAAAATCAGCATCCATTTCCAAAATGCGTCGGTAAGAACGCGCTAAAGCCCAACGAAAGCCGGCAATGTAGGCGGTTCCCAGCCCCAGTTTACCTGCGCGGCGCAACAAAAACAACCGTCCCTCATATTGCGGCGAATCCGCCCATTCCGCCACCAATTGCCCGGTGCCGTCCGGAGAGTTATCATCGACTACCAGCACATGAATATCCGGGCGTATTTCATAAATAGCTTCCAACAAAGGGCCTAAATTTTCTTTTTCGTTGTATGTCGGTATAATAATCAGGTCGTTCACTATATTGGCAGCTCCTTCTTTTCTCGGAAAGTCAAAGTATAATTAAGGAAGAAGTTAAAAAAGCTGACTACAGCTACAGCAACAAGCTGGGCCAGCATCTTATCCATACTCCAAGCGCTGACTAGATAATGCAACACCAGTAAATTCAGCCCCAGTCCTCCTAGGCTGACGCCAAAAAACTCCAGGTATTTTCGTTGCATACTCTTATCTGCAGCAGCCCCTTGAAAGGTCCAGGAAAAATTCCACCAAAAATTATTGCTTACAGCCACTAAAAAAGCACATACTGCAGCTGCTACGTAAAAAAAGCCCCCCCATAGGCACACCGTATAAACTAATAGATTCACAAGCACACCGGAAGCGCCTACCAGACAGAATTTGCATAATTTAGCAAACAAAAGCCTCTCTCCGTTCCTTTCAATACTTCCTGCATTATACCTTATTCTCCTCGCTTACTTCAACAAAAAGACAGAAACTTCCTATTCCTGCTGCAAACAAGGCCTACAGCCTACAAAAAAGAACATGCCTGGCTTTACGCCAGGCCAATATTATGATTTTCAATACCAGCGCACCGCCAATAAAGCAATATACTCTTTCAAAGCCAGGCTGGTATCCGCCAGAGAGTCGGCGCTAGGAACCAGCTTGCGAGGTTCAAAAATCGACTGCCGGTTGACCATGTAGCCAGCCGGATAGGGATGTGTCGATACGCCAATTTTTGCAAACTGCTTTACTGACCGATCCATATGAAAAGCGGAAGTAACCAGTACTGGCTGCCTAAACCCCTTCTCTTGCAGTATTTGCTGCACAAACAATGCATTTTCCGTCGTATTACGGCTTCGGCCTTCTACCAAAATATCGCGTTCCGGCACGCCTAAGCTTTGCAGAATGTGCTTAGCCACCGCCGCTTCACAGCCGGTACCGGCAAATACCTGTCCGCCGGAAAAGATAATAGGCCTCGGTTCCAAGCGATACAACTGATAAGCCGTAAGAAGGCGGTTAGCCGCGTGACCAGCCAAATGTCCTTCTCCCTGAACGTTGGGAGTATCCAACGTGGCGCCCCCTCCGAGCACCACCAATACATCTCCTTGCGCCATCTGGGCTGTAGGTTCGTAGCGCGCCTCTAAAGAGCGGACAAGAGTCTCAGACAGCACTGGCGTTGAAGCTATATACAGCAAAAAGGTCAGCAGCAACAGCCCCCCCGCTGCTGGTCGTTCTTTTTTACGCCAAAGGCACCAGCCCAGTCCTGCAAAGCAAACTAAAAAGCAGCCTGGCGGTAATAAAAACGTGGCATATATGATTTTCAGCAAATACAGCATCGTGATCAAATAAGCGCTACGTCATCAAGACGCCCGTCATAGATCATGTTTAAAAGTTTTTTCATTTCCTCTGCGTTAATTTCCGCCGGGTTCACCTGCGTCGAACCCAGTAACGCTTTTTTAGTAACACTTTCTAAGCCGTCCTGCCATTCTCTAATGGATAATACATCTGCAAAAGAATGCGGAATGGCCACCGTACGGCGCAGCTTCAGCAACGCCTCCGCCAAGTCCGGCACTTGCGCCGCTTTAGCCAATTCTTGTTCACGCGCTTTCGCCCAATCATCCCGTCGGTTATAGTGCAAAACATACGGCAGCGCGATGGCGTTGATCAAACCGTGTCCCAGCCCGTAGCGCCCGCCAATAGCATGCGCAATGCCGTGAGACAGCCCCAGTCCGGTATTGTGGAAAGCCAGGCCGGCCATGCACTGTAAATAGTGAACTTCTTCCCGCGCTTCTTCATCTCCGCCGCAAGAAGCTCCCAAATGCCGCAATAAGCCGGCAACCGCTTCTTTAGCCAAGCAATCGCTAAAGGGATTTCGTTTTTTATTTAAATAGCTTTCCACCGCGTGCGTAACCGCATCCATGCCAGTCTCCGCAGCCACTGCCGCCGGCATGGTTAGTGTCAATTCCGGATCCAAAATAGCGATATCCGGAATGAAAGCATTGCTCTTCAAGCCGATCTTGATTTCATCCTCCCGGAACGTCACTACTGCCGCCCAAGTAACTTCGCTCCCCGTACCGGAAGTAGACGGCGCCACCACCAGCCGAGTCTGTTGCCTTTTCTGCGGCAGCTTGCCTTCTTTAGCGGCTGCAAAAGTAAGCTCTGGATATTCGTAAAACAACGTCATCACCTTAGCCGCATCAATCGGTGAACCACCGCCCATGGCCAACACCAGGTCCGGCTGAAACTCCCGCATCGCCTGCACGCCAGCCAGCACGGTTTCCGTGTCCGGATTGGCAGGAACGCCTTCATACAGGCAGACCTCGCATCCGCTCGAACGCAGAGCTATTTCCGCCTGCTCTAAAAAGCCATAGCGCTTCATGGAAGAACCGCCGGTCACAATAAACGCCCGTTTAGCCTGCAGCGTCCCCAATTCTTTCACCGCACCGCGGCCAAGCCATAAGCTGTCGCCGCCTAAAATGATTTGTTGCATAATACCTACCTCCTTAACCTAACACCTTGTCATCATACCCATAGCGCTGACGCTCCCGATAATATACAGGCTGCAGACCGGCAAACTCCGCCATAGCCAGCCCCTTGCGCAGCCAGCGCCCCACATCTTCCGGTTTATGCGCATCAGAGCCAATCGTCACAAAACGACCTCCCAATGCGGCAAATCGTTCATAAATCGGCAGCAACTGCCGCAGGCGCTGCGGCGACTCCAACCGCCTCGTATTGATTTCCAGCGCTGTTTCACGCCCGGCAACGACCAGGAGAATCGCATCAATCAGCTCCATATATTCGCCGTAATACACTTCCGGATCCTCATACCGAGCATAGCGAGCAATATAGTCGATATGCCCTAAGGCATCAATAAAATCATATTCTTCCACGCATTGCAGCATAGCCTCAAAATAGCGGCAGTAAACATCCCTTTTGCTGCGTCCTTTATAAAACGCCGCATCATAAATATCCATTCCTTCTACAACGTGAATCGAACCGATAACTTGATCAAAGCCATGGTTTTCAATTAATTTCCGATTGGCTTCCTTGCACTCGGCGCGCATGCCGATTTCCACACCTAATAGCAGCTTCTCGCTGCGATAGGGCGCATAGGTTGCCAAATACTCTTGCGGATCAAAAAGGAACGCTTCCGCCTGAGGATAGTCATAATCCATGTGTTCCGTGATAATCAAGCCAATTTCCTTTGCCGCCGCAGCTTCCATCGCCTCATCCAAAGTCATGCGTGAATCCGTAGAAAATACAGTATGACAGTGACTGTCAAAAACCATGTGCTCCTCCTTGTTTTCGCCATTTCCTCTTACTTTTTGCAGTTTCCCTTGGCCGCAGCAATCTCCTCCAAACGATTGCCTACAGTCACCTGCTTAAAACAGCGAACCCTGCATAAACTCTATCCGCTCTCCATCAGGCCCTAAGAAGAAAAAATTCTGCAAACTTTTTCCTAAAGCGGCTGGCTGCGCCGTTAGCGGCATGACGCCGAGAGAACGCAAACGCTCCATTTCTCTGGCCACATCAGACACCCAAAATGCCAAATGATCCACTACGCCATCATGACGTTCCGCAGCCGCCTGCTGCAAACGCTGTACTAGTTCGATAGTCTGTCCTCCCACTTTGAGGAAAACCAACTTAATCCGTTCGTCTTGATATGTATTTTCTACTTCACAGAGAAGCACTCGCTGATAAAAGGCCTGAGAAATGTCTGCATTTTTCACCACAAGGCCCACATGCGCCAGTTTATACATGTTGCCACCCCTTTCGAACCCACCCTCATTTGGTAACAATATTATTTTATCATAATCCCAGCCTCAGAACCGACGTTTTATGCAAATTGAAAAAAGAAAGCCGCAAAAAAAGCAGGCAGAGCTGCTGCTCTCGCCTGCTTTGACCAATCAATATTCTAAAATAGCCGCACCCCAAACTAAGCCGCCGCCGAAAGCCGTTAAAAGCACTTTTTGGCCGCGTTTGATTTTGCCATCCTTAATCGCTAAATCAAAGGCTAGCGGAATGGTAGCCGCTGAATTGTTGCCGTACTCACGAACCGTACACACAACCTTGTCCATCGGCAGCGCCAGATGCCTGGCAACCGCATCAATAATACGCTGATTAGCTTGATGAGGTACCACCCAATCGATGTCATCAACCGTCAGATTGGTAGCCGCTAAGGCTTCCTTTACGGCTTGAGTCATGGCATTGACTGCCAACTTGAAAATTTTATTTCCATCCATGGCCATCTTATTTTTGCCGGCCGGTTCGCGGCTGCCGCCGCCGGGAATGTATAACAAATCCGCATATTGACCATCTGCACGCAACAAGGTGTGCAAAACCCCTGCGCCGTCTTGATCCTCACCTCGCGAAAGAACGGCCGCTCCAGCGCCGTCGGAAAACAAAATACATGTGCCCCGGTCTTCATAATCAGTAAAGCGTGACAGCGCTTCCGCGCCTATTACCAATACATTTTTATGAGTGCCGCAACGTATATACTGCTCAGCAACCTGCAACGCCGTCAAAAAACCCACACAAGTTGCGCTGACATCAAACGCAGCCGTACGCGGCAAACAGCCAAGTTGATGATGCAAAAGGCAGGCTACGGCCGGAAAAGGATAATCACCACTTACGGTGGCAACCAAAATCAGATCCAGTTCCTGCGCCGTCATGCCAGCGTCTTCCAATGCCGCCCGAGCTGCCGCCAAGGCTAAGTCGGATGTAGCCTCTTCCGGAGCGGCAATACGCCGTTCGGAAATGCCGGTACGCGAAAGTATCCACTCATCGGTTGTATCTACCATACGAGTCAAGTCTTCATTCGTTAAGCGCCTTTGCGGCACGTAATGCCCTGTACCCCGGATCACCACTCGTTGCATGATTACACTCCTTTATTCCTACCACGATGAAGCATCCAGGCAAATGATTATCTACCGGCGATGCCTTCTTTTAGACCTGGTTTTAGAACCAGGTCTTTATTTATTATCCGGCACATCCGCCATTTTGTAAAGCTTTTTCTCATCTTACACTATCGTAATTTCATTTAACGCGTAACCCGCACCCAATTTCGCTCGATAATTTGCGCCATAAGCTCTTTGCCCTCCAAGCCGGGATGAAGGCCATCGATGGCCAGACGGTTTTGCATCAATCCCTTGGAGTCGATAAAATGAGGCTCTAAGTCAATATAATACGGCTGGCGGCGAATAAACTGATTGACTTTAGTAAAGGCGCTGCGCCAGCTTTCCGCCGTCGGCTCGTCAAAGACCCGTTCAATGGCCGCCGGATTGATGGAAGGTAAAGTCAAGAAAATAGGCCGTATGCCATTAGCTCGGCATTTTTCACCAATTTCCGTTAACTCTTGTATAACTTGCTCTGCCGGCACACCGCCACGCAGACTGTTGGTACCTCCCAAAATCAAGAGGTACTTGGGATTGTAGGGCAATACGTCCGCATCAAAACGAGCCAGCATGCTTTCCGTGGTATCGCCGCTGCGCCCCAGGTTCACATGTGAAAAGTGAAGATAGCTTTGAAAATCGTATTCTTTATCAGCCGGCGAAAAAGAAACCGAGCCGCCGCCATGAACAATGCTATCCCCAAAAGAAGCCGAATACCAGCCATCATTGGCAGGATCCACCGTAAAACGACCGGCTTCTGACCATACTCCCACCGGACCTCCTTGCTCGTCCAAACCGCGCACCCGCCAGTAATATACTCCAGGCTTGCTGCGCGGCAGCTCATCATAACAATCAATAACAGCGCCCACTCGTTGGCTCCAAATGCGATACTTCGACGCATCCGTCCCTGTCGGATTTTCCGGTTCCGCCGCTAAGAGCTCCACTTCATAGCCGACAGCGCCAGGAATCACAACCCAGGTATACACCGGATACAGCAGTGAGGCCATTCCTCCGGCATTAAAGTCTGCATTCAAAATAGGCCGCAGCAGTCCTTTCTTTTTAGGGTTTACCTGCAGCAGTTCACTCTGAGAAAAACGGCTAATGGGCTGCCCGTCCAAATCCAGAGCCCTCACTCGCCAATAGAAAGTCTGCTCTTCTTCCAGCAAGGAAAAATCAGCCTGATAAGCAGCCTGAAAAACCTGCCGGGTCTTCAAAAGCGGCCCGGCTCCTGTCGGAGCCTCTTCCGGCAATTGCGTCCAAATTTCTAATTCATATTGTATTGCGTCCGCAATTGGCGTCCAACGCAACAACGGCTGCGCCACCGCTTCGCGCCGCTCCTCTGCCGCCAAGCTCTGCGGTCTCGGCAATGCAGGCTCACCAAAAAGAGAAGCCGACGCAAACAAAAACAGCAAGCAACATACAACGATTTTTCCTGTGCGGTACATGCCGGACGCCTCCTCTCTCACAGATGTACTTTTCGTAGTAGAATCTGCATCTTCATTGTAGTAAATTGTACCATATATAGTCTCATTTTGCACCTCTCCCAACAACAAGGAAGCAGTCCGGCGCCCTGCGCCGAACTGCTTCCTTGCAGCCATTTATTGCTCGTTGCCGCTCTTAGCCGTCTTCATGATCTCCATGCGTTCCAAACCATATTGAGCAAACTCCTCATCATAGCGCACCTGCATCTCCGACTCGGTCTGGTAGCGCTCATCCAAATTCATTTGCTTAATACGTTCCTCGCCATAAAGACGGATAAAATCCCGCCGTCCCAAACGGTGCACCAACTCTGCCCAGAAAGTATAGTTTTCAAAACGCTCAATTTCTTGCATTGGCCGGCCTTCCTCACCCCACTGGCGGGCCAGATAATACTCGCCAGTTCGATCATCACGGCCAATAGCTTCTTCAAGGCTAAAATCTTTTGCAGCTCCCAAGACTTTCTGCATAAGCAAACGATACTCTTCCGTAGATTCTCCTTTTTCTTCGGCATGAGCATGAAGCACCCAGTCCGCCATATATAGCATTTCCAATAAGGCAGAGTATTCTTTCTTGCTAAAATTCAATTTCATCGTCGATTCCTTCTTTCCCTGCTACTTCTTTCTTGCGCCAAAGAAGCCTTGCTTCAATCCGCTTGCGGCTGCACTTCTGCACCAACAACATCCGCCAGACTAGCCGCGACTTCCTGCTCTTCCCGCCCCGGGCGCTGCCGCCGACGCTGCTCATCGCGCAATTGCTTAAATGCAACCGACATCATTAGCTTAATCCGGTTCAATTGATTCACTTCACTGGCGCCAGGATCATAATCAACTGCCGCTATATTGGCCTTAGCATAGCGGCGCTTCAATTCTTTCATTACGCCTTTGCCTGTAATGTGATTAGGAAGGCAAGCAAATGGCTGCATGCAAATAATATTAGGAGCGCCACCTTCAATTAACTCCACCATTTCCGCTGTCAAAAGCCAACCTTCACCGGTTTGATTGCCTAAAGAGACAATGCCCTTGACCTTCTGCGCTAATTCATCAATGGACTCAATATGCCGAAAGCGCGAACTTTGAGCCAAAGCTTGAATTACGTCTTTGCGAAACCAGTTTATTAACTTAATATAGCCTTTGCTGACAAGTTGGTCAATACGGCTCCCCGACAAATATTGGTAACGGTATTCATCATCATATAGGCAGTACAAAATAAAATCGGTCAAATCCGGCACAACGGCCTCGCCGCCTTCACGTTCAATAATGCCGACAACGTCATTATTGGCATCCGGATGGAATTTAACAAGAATTTCGCCCACAAGGCCCACTTTAGGCTTTTCTTCCCGCCGCAAGGGCAATTTTTCAAAGTCCGCCACCAAGCGCCGTACGTTATCACGAAACTGTCCCCGGTCGCCATTGGCCACATTTAGTTTGCACCGTTCCACCCAGGTTTCATACAAATGTTCCGCCGAACCGGCAACCACCTCGTACGGCCGTGTGCGATACAGCACGCGCATCAGTACATCGCCGTACAACATGGCCAAAATCAGGCGTTTCACCATGCCCGCAGATACATTAAAGCCCGGATTACTTTCCATGCCTCCAAAATTGGCAGAAATGACCGGCGTATTGGCAAAGCCGGCTTCCCGCAAAGCCCGTCGTAAAAAGCCGATATAATTGGTCGCTCTACAGCCTCCGCCAGTCTGGGAAATCAGCAGCGCCGTCGCCTCCGGATCATACCGCCCGGACTGCAACGCTTGAATGAGCTGCCCCACCACCATCACTGCCGGATAGCAAGCATCATTGTTCACGTACCGCAAGCCTTCTTCCACCGCTTGCTTGTTCGCCGACTCCAATACCTCCAAATGATAGCCAGAAGAAGCCATCGCCGCCTGCATAAACTGAAAATGGATCGGCGACATTTGCGGACACAAGATGGTATGAGTCTTTTTCATAGCTTTGGTAAAGGGCGATTTAATAACTAATGGTGTTTCTTTCGTCGCAGAAGCTCCAAGGCGTTCCCGTTCGCGCACCGCCGCCAGCAAAGAACGTATCCGGATGCGCACCGCACCCAAGTTGCTGCCCTCGTCGATTTTCAGGACTGTATACACCTTCCCGGCCCGTACGAGAATATCGGAAACTTGATCCGTCGTAATGGCATCCAAACCGCACCCGAAGGAGTTCAATTGCACCAGTTCCAGCTCCGGCTGCTGCGCCACAAGCTGCGCCGCCCGGTATAAGCGAGAATGATACACCCACTGATCTACTACGCCCAGTGGTTTCGGTGCTGCCGCCAGGTGCGAGACGGCATCCTCTGTCAGCACCGCCAAGCCATTGGACAGAATCAAGTCCGGAATGCCATGATGCACTTCCGGATCAATATGGTAGGGATGCCCAGCCAGTACAATCCCTGTTCGCCCGGTTTCCGTCAAATACTGCAGCGCTTTTTCGCCCATCTCCCGTACATCGGAGCGGAAGCGATCCATTTCCAAATAAGCGCGGCGTACGGCTTTCTTAACCTCGCTGTAGGGCAAGTGCAAAAAAGCCAGTTCTTCCTGCAATCGCTTGGCCAAACGCTTCGGATCATCCAGCGGCAAAAACGGCTGCACCAGCCGTACGCTCTCCGTTTCGAGCACATCCATATTGTTGCGCACAACTTCTGGATAGCTCCCCACTACCGGACAGTTATAATGATTGTCCGCATCTGCAAATTCCTTGCTTTCCATGGGAATGCAAGGATAAAAGATAAAAGGCACTCCCTTGTGCGCCAAATCCATAATATGCCCATGCACCAGCTTAGCCGGATAGCAAACCGTCTGGGACGGAATAGTCTCCAAGCCTTGGTTGAAAAGCTCTTTAGACGATGGAGCTGAAAGCTCAACCCGAAAACCAAGTTCATGGAAAAAGGTGAACCAGAAAGGGTAGTTCTCATACAAATTCAAAACCCTGGGAATACCTACACGCCCCCGCGGTGCCGCTTCCGCCGTTAATGGCCGGTACGAGCTAAAAAGGCGACGATACTTATACGCATATAAATTAGGAAGCTCGGCATTCGCCTTTGCTTGTCCAGCGCCTCTCTCGCAGCGGTTGCCGGAAATAAAACGACGCCCATCGGTAAAACGATTGACAGTCAGCAAACAATTGTTGCCACATTGGCCGCACCGATGAATATCCGTTTCTACTGCAAAACGCTGCAGCTCCGGCAAGGATAACAAGCCGGTATCTCCTTCGCCATCCCATTGCTCCAACGCCAAAAGCGCCGCGCCAAAAGCGCCCATCAAACCGGCTATATCCGGTCTAATAACCTCGCGGCCAATAGACAGTTCAAACGCGCGCAGCACAGCGTCGTTAAAGAAAGTGCCGCCTTGCACGACAATATGTTCTCCCAATTCTTCGGGTCTGCTGATTTTTATTACCTTATACAAAGCATTACGCACAACCGAATAAGCCAAGCCGGCGGAAATATCGCCAACTGCCGCGCCTTCTTTTTGAGCCTGCTTCACTTTTGAATTCATAAATACCGTGCAGCGTGATCCCAAATCAACAGGATGGCCGGACGTCAGCGCCGCAGCAGCAAAGGTCTTCACATCCAGTCCCAGGGATTTAGCAAAAGTCTCTAAAAACGAGCCGCAGCCGGATGAGCAGGCTTCATTCAGCAAGACCCTGTCAATAATGCCCTCTTTCACATGAAGACACTTCATATCCTGTCCGCCAATGTCTAAAATGAAAGACACCCCAGGCAAGAAAAAATTAGCCGCTTTATAATGCGCCACCGTCTCTACTTCGCCGATATCCACGCCCAAGGCCGCCTGAATCAAAGCTTCACCATAGCCAGTTACTGCGCTTTGACGAATTTTTGCCTCTTTAGGCAGTTTGCGATACAAAGTCTGCAAGATCGAAACCACTGTAGCCAAGGGATTGCCTTCATTGCTGCCGTACCAAGAGAATAAAAGCTGTCCCCCCTCGTCAAGCAAGGCCGCCTTCGTAGTTGTCGAGCCTACGTCAATGCCTAAAAAGCAGTCTCCTGAAAAAGAAGCCAGCTCCCGACGAGCCACTTTCGAACGATCATGGCGACGAAAAAAGTCAGTCTTATCTTCTTCCTCGGCAAACAACGGCGCCAACGAGGCAATTTCCCGTTCCACCGCCACATTCCGCAAAGCTAGAGCTTTTTCTCTAACCTCGGCAAAGCGGCATGTTTCATGTTCCTTGGATAACAACGCCGCTCCCAGAGCCACAAAATACTGTGAATTCTCCGGGAAAATGACTTCGTCTTCCAGCAGCTTCAAGGATTCGGAAAAACGCTGCCGCAAGGCCGACAGAAAGAATAACGGTCCCCCTAAAAAAGCCACACGCCCGCTAATACTGCGACCACAGGCCAACCCACCCACCGTCTGATCGACAACCGCTTGCAAAATGGATGCGGCAATATCGGTTTTCGCCGCTCCTTCGTTAAGCAACGGCTGTACGTCTGTTTTGGCAAAAACGCCGCAACGGGCGGCAATCGGATACAACGTACTATGCTGCAAAGCCAATTCATTCAGCCCTGCCGCATCGGTTTGCAGCAACGCCGCCATTTGATCAATAAAAGCGCCCGTACCGCCGGCGCAGGTTTCATTCATGCGCTGATCTACGCCTTGATCAAAGAAAGTAATCTTTGCATCCTCGCCGCCCAGTTCAATAGCCACATCGGTTTGCGGAATATAGCGTCCGATGCTTTCCGTACAGGCTACCACTTCCTGGACAAAAGGAATCTGCAGCCATTCTGCTACGGAAATCCCCCCAGAGCCAGCAACGGCAATGGTTATTTCCGCCTCGGGAAACTCCGCATAGGCTTCATCTACTAATGAAATTACGGTTGTACGCACATCTGAGAGATGGCGTCGGTAGCGGCTATATACAAGACGATCATTTTCATCGGTAATGACAATTTTTACGGTTGTTGATCCTACATCAAGCCCTGCCTGATAATGCTTACGCAAAACCATTCCTCCACCTCCACGCATTGCTCCAGCTTTACCTCAGGCAAGTACGATCCGCCTGAAAATCCGTAGACTAAGATTCAGCAAAAACAGTCAAAATCCTGCTTATATGTGCAAAAGCAAGCAAAAAATAATTCATTTTGCTTATTTACTCCGTTTGAGAACTATATATTTACCACGAACTTCTGCCAGCAAACAAATTAGCCACAAAGTATAAGCAAGAGTAATTAACTCATTATGGATATATTCCTCCACACAGGTCCATAAATCCTGCTAAAACAGAAAAAAAGCGTGCCCGAAAGCACGCTTTTCTACTATTTATGTCATCCTTGGTTTTTTTGCACCTTGGCCCAGGAATCACGCAAGCCAACAACGCGGTTGAACACAAGAGCGTCCGCCTTGGACTCTTCCGTATCCACGCAAAAGTATCCGGTACGCAAAAACTGATAATGGCTCCCCTGCGCCGCTTCCACCAGCGACGGTTCAACCATGGCTTCCACAATCTCCAATGAAGCCGGGTTCATGCGTTTTTCAAAATCAGTGCTGTCTACGCCTTCTTCTTCAGGCAGCAACAGATAATCATATAAACGTACCTGCGCCTTTTTCGCATGCGCCGCAGACACCCAGTGCAATACGCCCTTGACTTTCTTAGCGCTGTTAGGGCCGCCGCTTTTAGTATCCGCATCATAGGTGCACCGTACTTCTACGATATTGCCGTCTTCGTCTTTTACTACTTCTTCGCAGCAAATAATATAGGCATGTTTGAGACGTACTTCTTTACCCGGAGCCAAACGGAAAAACTTTTTCATGGGCTCTTCCATAAAGTCATCCTGCTCAATATACAGTTCCCGCCCAAACGGAATCTGCCGCTCGCCCATTTCCGGATTCTCCGGATTATTCTCCGCACTCAGCCATTCTTCCTGGCCTTCGGGATAATTGGTAATAACCACCTTCAGCGGCCGCAGCACCGCCATAGCTCGAGCTGCTTTAACATTGAGATCTTCCCGTACGCAATGCTCCAACATAGCCACGTCAACTTGGCTGTTGCTTTTGGCCACGCCAATACGCTCGCAAAAATCACGAATAGCTCCTGCCGTATAGCCTCTGCGTCGCAAACCGGAAATAGTCGGCATACGGGGGTCGTCCCAACCGCTAACGCGGCCTTCTTCCACTAAGCGCCGCAAATAGCGCTTGCTCATAATCGTCCGCGTAAGATTGAGCCGGGCAAATTCAATCTGCTGCGGCCGCGGGTCAAAGCCCAACGCCGTCAGCGTCCAATCATAAAGCGGCCGATGGTCCTCAAACTCCAAAGTGCAGATGGAGTGAGTAATGCCCTCCAAGGCGTCAGAAACCGGATGCGCATAATCATACATGGGATAGATGCACCAAGCGTCGCCTGTGCGATGATGATGCGCCCGCATGATCCGGTACAACACAGGATCACGCATATTCAAGTTCGGAGAGGCCATATCTATTTTCGCCCGCAGAGTCCGGCTGCCGTCCGCAAACTCGCCGGCCCGCATACGAGTAAACAAGTCCAAGTTTTCTTCTACACTCCGGTTGCGGCAAGGGCTTTCCTTCCCCGCCTCGGTCAGTGTGCCCCGGTGTTCGCGCATTTGCTCCGCCGTCAAATCACAAACAAAAGCCTTGCCGTCGCGAATCAATTGACAGGCGCACTCATAGAGCTTCTCAAAATAATCTGACGCGTAAAAACGACGTTCCTGCCAATCAAACCCCAGCCAACGCACATCTTCCTGAATGGAATCGACGTATTCTGTTTCCTCTTTGCTGGGATTGGTATCATCAAAACGCAAATTGCATTGCCCGCCATACTCCAAGGCCAATCCAAAATTCAGGCAAATAGACTTGGCATGGCCGATATGTAAATAGCCGTTAGGCTCGGGCGGAAAGCGGGTATGCACCTTCTGGCCGTACTTATTAGTTTTATTATCTTCATTAATAATAGCTTGAATAAAATGCGTAGAGACAAAAGATTCATCTGTGCTCATGATGCTGACTCCTTTATTCTGTATTCTATTCTAGTATTTTAGCATAGCTTTTTAGGCCAGGGCCAGAGAAAAAATATTGAACAAGAGTA